>NZ_CP100416.1:1393944-1632227 GCF_026017845.1 Amycolatopsis mediterranei | reverse complement strand
GAGGAGGCATGAGGACATCCTTCCAGCAGAACCCCTGGTCCTGCTAACTCGGTGTCCACTACCCGGGGTGAACCTCACTGATCCGTGAGCACCCGTAGAGCATGCCATCCGCAGCTCCACCGAGGGCGGGCCATCCGTCGGCGCCGTCACCTCGCCCGGTGCGCTGCGAGCAAGGGGAGGAAGAGGACGTCGACGATCGCGTGGATGCGTTCGGACGTCAGGGGCTCGAGGTCCAGCAGCAGGTCGTGGCGGACCAGGTCGAACGGCAGGGCGAGCACGATCGGGGGGATGCGGTCGAGGTCGATTTCACCGCGGGCGTGTGCGCGCTGGTAGACGGTGCGCCGGTGAGGGGGCACGTCTTCGCCCATGACCTGCTCGCGGATCTGCGCCGGGGACTTCCCGGTGTCGGCGAGCAGCCCGCAGAACGCGGCGCCCGCGGCGATGGCGAAGAAGCCGGCGAGGGTTTCGCTCACCGCCGTCAGGTGGGCGAGCAGATCGCCCCGCAGGGTGCCGGTGTCGGGCACGGCGACCGGGTGCGCGCTCCGGTGCTGCTCGAGCGCGGCCAGCACCAGCTGGTCCTTGTTCGGCCAGCGGCGGTACAGCACGGGCTCGCTGGTGCGTGCCCGCACGGCGACCGAGCCCATCGTCAGGCGGGCGTACCCGATCTCGACCAGCTCGTCCCAGCCGGCGGCGAGGATGTCGGATTCCAGCTGGGCACCGTGTCGTCGGCGGCGGGCAGGCTCGTCAGGGACCACCAGCCCAAGATAGAAAGCTTTGCCTTTCTTAGCAACCTGACGTAGCTTGGAAGAAAGTAATCCCTTTCTTGAAGGAGACGTCATGACCCCGGAGGACGCGGTCTTGATCGTGGGCGCCGGACCGACCGGCCTGACGCTGGCCTGCGAACTCGCCCGCGGCGGCGTTCCGTTCCGCCTCATCGACGCGGCGACCGGACCGCAGCCCGGCTCCCGCGGCAAGGGCGTCCAGCCGCGTTCCCTGGAGGTGTTCGAGGACCTCGGGATCGCCGAGCGCGTGCTGGCCCACGGCCGGCTCGCGATGCCCATGCACTCGACCGCGCCCGACGGCCGGGTGACGCGCGGCGGCGAGGTGCCCCGGTCGCTGGTGAATCGCCCGGACATCCCCTACCCGGCCAGCTTGATCACCCCGCAATGGCGAACCGAGGAGGCGCTGCGGCGGCGCCTGGAGGAACTCGGTGGCACGGTCGAGTTCGGCACCGCCCTGGCCGGTTTCCGCCAGTCCGGCGAGAAGGTGACCGCCGAGATCGTCACGGCCGGCACGGCGGAGACCGTGACCGCGCGCCGGCTGGTCGGCTGCGACGGCGGCCACAGCACCGTCCGCAAGCACGCCGGCATCGCGTTCGCCGGCGAGACGCGCGAGGAGGTGCGGATGATCCTCGCGGATCTCGCGGTCGAGGGCCTCGACCGCGAGGCCTGGCACGCGTGGCAGCACCCGGACGGCATGCTCGGCCTCTGCCCCCTGCCGTCCACGGACCTGTTCCAGTACGCGGCCGCACTCTCCCCCGGGGACGACCCCGACCGCGGCCTCAGCCACCTGCAGGCGCTCCTGGAGCGGCGGAGCGGGCGCACCGACATCCGCCTGCACGCGCCACAGTGGTCGTCCCTCTGGCGCGCCAACACGCGCTTGGCCGACCGCTATCGCGCGGGGAACGTCTTCCTCGCAGGCGACGCGGCGCACATCCACCCACCCGCCGGCGGTCAGGGCATGAACACCGGCGTCCAAGACGCGCACAACCTCGGGTGGAAGTTCGCCGCGGTCGCGAACGGCGCTCCGCCCGCGCTGCTCGACACCTACGAGGCCGAGCGCCGCCCGATCGCCGCCCGCGTGCTCACCCTCTCCACCGCACGACTGGAGCAGACGCTGCGGGACCGGACCATCCCCACCCGCCGCGACGCGAGCACGCTGCAGCTCGACGTGGGGTACCGCGGCTCCGCGCTCGCTCATGACGACCGCGACGACACGGCGGCGCTGCGCGCGGGCGACCGCGCCCCCGACGCGACCGGGCTGGCCACGATCCACGGCGAACGCCGGTTGTTCGAGCTGACCCGCGGCGGACGGTTCACCCTCCTGGCGTTCGGGCCCGCGACCGGGCCTGCGCAGCTCGGTCTGCGGGTGCTGCAGGTCGTCGACGAGCCGGCCGGGCCCCACGACGTCGTCGACACCGCGGGCCACCTCGCGACCGCTTACCAAGCGTCCGAGCGGACGCTGGTGCTGATCCGTCCCGACGGCCACGTCGGGCTGATCACCGACGCAGGCGACGGATCGGCCGTGACGGACTACCTGACCGCGATCGGCCGGCCGGCGCCCGAGGAGAAGCGTCTCAGAGGAGCGAAGCGGCGGCCTTGATCGCTTCATCGAGGGAGTCGCGCGCGTAGCCCGCGAAGTCGTCCCCACCGGTCGACGCGGCCCAGCGCTCGTGTGCGGCGACGAAGGCGAGCAGGCCGAGCTGGCCGGCCACGAGCGCGGTCGGCCGGGGGGTGCCCCGGTCCTGCACAGCCGCGGTGATGGTGCCGGCGATGGCACTTCGTTTGCCGGTGAGACACTCGCGCAGTTCCGGTTCGGACTCGATGATCTCCTGACGCGCCGCCGCCCGCGCTCGCCGAGCCGGGGTGAACAAGACGGCCGCGCCGTCCAGGGCGGCTTCGACCAGCCGGCGTGGGCTCGCGCCCTCGGGAGCGGCCTCGACGGCCTGCTTGATCGCCTCCAGCACCAGTTCCTGCCCGAAGAAGAGAACTTCGCGCTTGTCCGCGAAATGGCGGAAGTAGCTGGGCTTGGTGAGACCGGCGCGTTCGGCGATCCGGGGAACCGTGACGGCCTGGTAGCCGTGGGCGGCGAACAGCTCCAGCGCAGCCGCTTCCAGTCTCTCGCGTGCGTGCGGTTCCCATCGGGGCATGCCGCAGATCGTAGCGACAAGACCCGGTCTTGACGCTGGTGATGAGACTGAGTAACGTCAGGCGCTGACGAGACTTGGACTCATCAGCGATCAGGAGCAACGCATGCCCGGTCTCAGCGGCAAAAAGATCGTCATCACCGGCGGGACTTCCGGGATGGGTCTGGCGACCGCCCGGCACTTCCTCGCCCGCGGTGCGTCAGTCCTCGTCACGGGGCGGTCGGAAGCTTCTCTTCAGCGGGCCCGTTCGGTCCTCGGCGACGCGGCGGTGGTCGTCCACAGCGACACCGGCGCACTTGCCGACATCGACGCGCTCGCAGCCACAGTCCGCGCCGCATTCACCGGCATCGACCTGTTGTTCCTGAACGCCGGGATCACCATGGGAGCCTCGGTCTTCGACGTCACCGAGCAGACCTACGACGACGTGTTCGACATCAACACCAAGGGCGCGTTCTTCGCCGCGCAGAAGCTGGCCCCCCTGGTCAACGACGGCGGTGCGATCGTTTTCACCACCTCGGCCGCGAACGTCCAGGGCCTGGCGGGCTCGAGCGTCTACGCCGCGAGCAAGGCCGCCCTCCGGTCGTTCACACGGGGGTTCGCCCGCGAGCTCCTTCCCCGCAAGATTCGCGTCAACGCGATCAGCCCCGGACCGATCGACACCGGCATCCTGGACCGGTCACTGCCGGCCGAGGCCGCAGGACAGCTCAAAGCCGGTTTCATCGCCGGCAATCCGATGCAGCGCATGGGCAGCACGGAGGAAATTGCCCGCGCAGTCCAGTTTCTCGGCTTCGACGCCACCTATACCACCGGGGCAGAACTCCCTGTCGGCGGCGGCGCTACTCAGCTCTGAGGCTCGCTCCGCCCTCACGCCGACGAAATTCTTCTCAACGCTCGGACGCACCGACGTCGGTACTCGACCAGTCCTGCCGGCTCAGCTGGTCCAGCAGGGCGATTTCGGCCCGGCCCGGCGAGCGGCGCAGGCCCGCGATCACCGGCTCCGACAGAGCGGGGCGAAGCGGGCGGGTCAGGTGTTCGAAGCCGTCGGGGATCGCGGAAGACGGCGCGATGGTGACGCCGAGGCCTTCCGCGACGAGCCGCACGGCGGTGGAGATCTGGGAGGCCCGGCCGACCGTCCGCGGGGCGAGGCCGCGGTCGGCGAGCAGGCGCGCCAGGTGCTCGTCGAGCTTGCTGGTGCGGCGGAAGCGCACCCATCCCTCGGAAGCGAGATCTTCGAGGAGGAGCGGCTGGTTCCGGCGAAGAAGCGGGTGCCCCTCCGGCAGCACGGCGACGTACGATTCCCTGCCCAGCGGGTGGATGTCGAAGCTGCATCCGGGCGGGATCTCGTGCACCAGGACCATGTCGAGCGTGCCCTGGCGCGCGAGCCGTTCCAAGTCCGCGGGGTCGGGCTCCTCGTGGATCGTCACCGCCAGGTGAGGGTGACGGCGGCGCAGCTCGCCGAGCGCGCGCGGCAGCCGGCGGGTCCCGAGTCCCAAGTAGACCGCGATGACCAGCTCGCCCGTCAAGTCGGCGTCGGCGGAGCGGGCGGCGGTGAGCGCGCGCCGGGACGCGGTGGTGGCGACCTCCGCCTCGGCCAGGAAGGCCCGGCCCGCCGCCGTCGGCAGCATTCCCTGCGGGGTCCGCGTGAACAGGCGCACCCCGACCTGCTTCTCCAAGGTGCCGATCTGCTGGGACAGCGACGGCTGCGCGATCCCCAGCCGCTCGGCCGCCGCCGTGATGCTGCCCTCCTCGGCCACGGTCAGCGCGTACTCGTACTGCCGCAAGTTCATCCGGAGCCCCCTGTCATATAGAAGTCTTCTATATGAATCATAGCAGGCAACTCTTTGCATCTATGTCGAGCACGTGTGTACGTTCGGGATTGCCAGACGGTTTCCGCAGGGGAAGCGGCCATTTTCCGCCACGGCAAACACCGCGGTTACCTGCACATTCGCTGCACCAGAGAGGCCAAAAGAAAGCCATGAGCTCGACAAGGAAGAATGTCCTGATCACGGGAGCAGGATCACGAGGTGGAATCGGCGCCGCAATCGCGCACGCATTCGCGCGCGACGGGGCCATGGTGCTGATCACGGGACGGAACCAGGAGCGCGGGGACGGCGTCGTCGCCGACATCACCGCGGCCGGTGGCGAGGCCCGCTTCATCCTCGCCGACCTCGGCGACGCCGCCGACGTCGACCGGCTCATCAAGGAGGCCGGTGACGTCGACGTCCTCGTCAACAACGCGGCGAGCTACCGGGACAGCATCCGGCCGAGCCTGGACCAGGACCTCGACGCGAACGCCGAGTCCTGGGACGTCAACGTCCGGGCGGCCTTTGCCCTGACGGCGGGCTTCGCCCGGGGGATGGCCGCCCGCGGCGGCGGCGCGGTCATCAACATCAGCAGCATCGCCGGAGCGCGCCACCTGCCCTCCATGTCCACCTATGGCGCGCAGAAGGCGGCGATCGAGTCCTACACCAGGTCGTGGGCCACCGAGTGGGGCCCCGACAACGTCCGGGTCAATTCTGTCGCGCCGGGCACGGTGTCGAGCGAGAACGTCACCGAGTTCATCGGTGCCGAGGCGTTCCGGACCATGGCCGAAGGCAACCCGCTCGGCCGGCTCGGCACGCCGGAGGAGATCGCCGAGGTCGTTGCGTTCCTCGCGAGCGACCGCGCGAGCTTCCTGACCGGCCAGACCATCGTCGTGGACGGCGGCCGGATGGCACGGGCGGCCTGACTCCTGTCCTGCAGATCTGCGCCCGAGGTGGAGGGCGATGCAAGGCGGCGGCTCGTTTCGCGAACCGGGCGGGTCACGCCCGGTTCGCACCGCCGGCAGACGCCACGAGCGTGATCGGCCAGCGGACCTCCTCGGACTCGTCCGACGTCCGTGTGCGCGAAACGACGTTCAGCTGCTCCTCCGTCAACCGGCCGCCGGTGGCGAGGCAGGATCGCACGATGGACCGCACCTCTTGGTTCGCCGAGTCCGGCCGCAGGTCCCGCTCCCACAGTTCGAGCGCGTGCAGCGCAGCGCGACGCGACACGTCCGGGGCCGAGGCGTACCAGTGCCCACCCATCCTGCTCGGCGGCGGATCGCCGAGTGCGGGCACGCGCCGGCCGAGGCGCTTCTGCCGCACGCGTGCGTCGACGTACGAAGCGACCTCCTCGCGCCACACCGCGCGACTGGCCTCCAACGCCTCGAGCGCCCGCAGCAGAGCCGATTCGTGGTGCTGGTACGGCCCGGCCAGCTCACCGAGGAAGCTCAGCGTCGCCCGGTGGCCGATCGGGTGGTACAACCCCACACACGAACACAACGCCGCCACCCGCCGGCCGTGCGCCGGCCGCCCATCACGCACCCGGCGCGCCCGCTCGGTGAACCCCACCGGCAGACAGTACCGATCACCACGTCGACAGTGGTTTCCCCGGACGCACCCGGACCTGCGCCAACCCTGAAGCCGGTCCGCGACACGCTGCCGGACACCGGGGATCACCAGGCCAGCGTGAACTTCACCGGCAGCGCCGCCAGGCCGCGGAACAGCGGCGACGGCCGCCACGCCAGTGTGTCGGCCGGCACCGCCAGCACCACGTCCGGGAGCCGGTCGAGCAGGACTTCGATCGCGGCCTCGGCGATGACCTTGGCGATCTCCTGGGCCGCGTACGGACACCGGTGTTCGCCGTGGCTGAACGACATGTACGCCTGGTTGCCGGTCGACGCCTGCGGGACCGGCCGGACGAGCGGGTCCTGGTTGGCCGCGGCGAGGCCGAGGATGAGCAGGTCGCCCTTGCGGATCTGCCTGCCGCCCAGCCGGAGGTCGTGGACGGCGAACCGGCCCGGGAAGTTCTGGGTGGGCGTGTCTTCCCAGAGCACCTCGTTCAGCGCCTGGCCGACGCTCCGGCGGCCGCCGGACAACGTCATCGCGAAACGGTCGTCGGTGAGCATGAGCCGCAGGGTGTTGCCGATCCAGTAAGCGGTGGGCAGCTGCCCCGCGTTCATCAGGTGGAGCAGGTCCTCGGTGATCTCCTCGTCGGCGAGCGCGGCCGGGTGGGCCAGCAGCCGCGACGTGACGTCCGGCCCGGGGTCGCGCCGCTTCGCCTCGACCATGCGCCGCACCTTCTCCCGGACGCGCGCGTAAGCCTCGTTCGCGCCCTCGCCGGCGGCGTGCGTCCGGTAGACGTCCCGGACCAGGTCGCCGGTTTCCGCGTCCGGCACGCCGATCATCCTGGCGACGACGGGCAGCGGTATCCCGTCGGCGTACTGCGTGATCAGGTCCGCCTCGCCGGAGCCGGCGAAGGCGTCGATGAGCTCGTCGGCCACCTGCTGGGCCCGCGCGCCCAGGTCGAACTGGTCGACGGCGCCGAGCGCTTCGTCGAGCGCCTCGGCCCGCCGCCGGTGCTCGGCGCCCTCGGCGAACATCATCGTCGGCTGGTAGCCGATGAGCGGGAGCAGCGGCCAGTCCGGCGGCACCCGGTCCCAGGCGTTCCAGCGCCGGGAGTCGCGCCCGAAGACCTCCGGATTGGTCACGACGTACTGCACCTCGCGGTAGCCCAGTACCAGCCACGCCGGCAGGTCGCCGTCGAGCAGGACCGGGGCCACCGGCCCGTGCGCACGCCGCAGCTCCGCGTAGAGGTCGGCGGACTTCTGCTGGAATTGCGGCCCGTACAACGGTGTGGCGAGTGCGGGCTGGGGGGTGGTCATGACGCGGTCTCCCGGGCGGAGGACAGGGCGAAGAGGTGGTTGACCAGGGTGAGCAGGACGGTCTTGCCGGAGTCGCGCCGCCGGGCGTCACAGTCGATCAGCGGGACGTGCGGGGACAGGTCGAGGGCCTGCCGCACCTGGTCCAGGGTGTGTTCCGGCCGGCCGAAGTTGTTGCGCGCCACGATGAAGGGCGTCCCGTGGTGTTCGAGGCGGTCGATGGAGTACCAGGAGTCGGCCAGCCGGCGGGTGTCCACCAGCACGACGGCGCCCAGGGTGCCGGCGAACAGGCGGTCCCAGAGGAACCAGAACCGCTCTTGGCCCGGCGCGCCGAACAGGTACAGCACCATGTGCTCGTTGAGCGTGATCCGCCCGAAGTCGAACGCGACCGTGGTGGTGGTCTTGCCGTGCGAGGCGCCGTCGTCGATCCCGACGCCCGCCTGCGTCATGGTTTCCTCCGTGCTCAGCGGGCGGATTTCGCTGACCGAGCGAACCATGGTCGTCTTGCCGACCCCGAACCCGCCGACGATCACGATCTTCAGCCCGTCCCTGGCGGTGCTCGGCAGCGGGGTACGGGCGTCTTGCTCAGAGCTTCTTGAGTCCAACAAGCACCTGCTTCAGGGTTTCGAGATCGGGCAGACGGGCGTCGTCGGGAGCCGAGGACGGGTGGCGGGCGGTGATCCGGCCGGTGTCGAGCAGGTCGCACAACAAGATCTTCACCACGCTCACCGGCAGGCCGAGCTCCGAGGAGATCTCCACCATCGCCGTCGGGTGACGGCACATCCGCAGGATCTTGACGTGCTCGGACTGCATGCCCGGGACCGGATCGTCTTCGCTCACGATCAGCGTCACGAGGTCCAGAGCGCTCTCGTCCGCGCGGCTGCGCCCGCCGGTGACGGTGTACAACCGGTCCGGGTCCTCGCGGTGCAGGTCTTCCCAGGTCATGTCATCCGGCCGCGGTGCCGCTGTCGGGAGCGGGGCGCGGCGGGGCGGTCAGGTGCTCGCCGATCTGCTCGACGAGCTCGTTCATGTTGTGGCCGATGACGCCCACGTCCGCGTCATCGCCGGCGATCACGGCGAGGTGCGCTCCCTCGCCGGCTTCCACGATGAACAGCATCCCGCCGTGGAACTCCGTCATGGACTGCCGGACGCCGCCGGTCCCGTCGCCGAACTCGATCGACGTGCCGTACGCCAGGCTCTGGATGCCCGAAGCGATGGCGGCCAGCTGGTCGGCCTGGTCCATCGTGAGCCCGCGGGTGTGGCAGAGCTTGAGCCCGTCCTTGGACAGCACCAGGGCGTGCCGGGTGCCCGGCGTCTTGCTCAGGAGGGTTTCCAGCAACCAGTCCAGGTCGTGATCGGTGGTGTTCATCGGCTGTCCTCCGAAGGAGCAGAAGGGCGGGTTCCCCGGCCGGCCGCGCGGAAGGCGCTGAACCGCGCGCCGGCGTCGGCACGAACCGGTGCGGGGCTCGCCACCGGCGGCGCCGCCGTCCTGGGCGCGGCCGCCAGCGTCTGCCCGCGACGTCGCTGCGGCAGCCCGGACGATGCACTCTCCACTTTGGACTCGGTTGCGGCGGGCGAGGCGGTCGCGGCGACGGGTGCGGGCGGCGCGTCCGGTGGGCTCGGCTTGACCGGCACGTCCGGTTCGGGCTGCGTGATCAGCTGCCGCGGGATCATGACCACGACTCCGGTGCCGCCCCGCGCGGACGGCCGGAAGTGCACGGTCAGGCCGTGTTTGCGCGCCAGGCAGCCCACCACCGCCAGCCCCAGCCGGGTGCCGGACAGCGTGGTCAGGTCCAGCGGCTCGGCGGACACCGCCCGCACGGCCCGCTCCAGCGCCGCGGGGCTCATCACGAGGCCGCTGTCCTCGATGGTGACCACGACACCCGCGTGCACTTCCTCCACGTACACGTGCACGTGCTCCGACGGAGGGGAAAAGGCGGCGGCGTTGTCCATCAGTTCGGCCAGTGCGTGCATGACGCCTTCGGCGGCGTACCCGGCGACCGCGACGGTGCTCGTCGAGTGCGTTCGCACGCGCTGGTAGGCGCTGATGCGCCCCATCGCGCCGCGCAGGATGCTCTCCATCACGATCGGCTTGGTCCAGCGCCGGCCGGACCGGGCCCCGGTCAGCACCGCGATGCTGTCCGCCAGCCGGCCCGCCTGCGCGGTGCTGTGGTCCAGCTTGAGCAGGTCGCCGAGCACGTTCTCGTCGTACCGGCCTTCCATCTCCCGCAGGTCGGCCAGCATGCTGGTGGCCAGGGCCTGCACCCGGCCGGCGGCGTTGGCGCAGGCCGCCATCGTGGCCGCGCGCATGCGCTCTCCCCGGCCGATCTCCTGGGCGACGGTGTCCAGCAGCCGCCGGTGGGCGCCGTCGACGGCCCCGGGCACTTCGGCGATCGCGGTGTCCGCCGACGCTCCTTCGCGCACCCGCCGGATCACCGCGGGCAGCGTGTCGTCGGCCAGCCGGGCGACCTCCGCGTCCAGTGCCGCGGCGTGGCCCCGAAGGTGGCGCACCGCCTGCACGCAGTACGCGGCGACCGTGACCGCCGCACACACCACGGCGGCAGCCACCCCGCCGTACCAGGCCACGAACGTCCGGTCCGCCGCGGGCGCCCCGGCCGTCATCCACCACCACACCCCGCCGGTGACGACGATCGCGGCCGGCAGGACGAACACGGCGCGCCCCACCGGCGGGCGGGCCGCCTGATGGTGAGCGGGTAACTGCACTGACATCGATCAGGTCCTCGGGGGCGCTCGGAGACAGGGACTTCAGGGGTGCGGAACCGGAGCGCGCCACGCAGCGACACCCGATGTCGAGCGGGCGCGGGAAGCGCCCGGCATTCATCGAAGGGAGTGACCGGCGGACTGCCGTGGGGAAGCTGCTCGATCCAGGCTCCTCATTCGCTGCGGCGGTCGCCTCGGCACTGCGCGGTGTGTGCCGGGTACGGCGCATCAAGACGAGCGTCGCGTGCGGCGAGCAAGACCCTAGCGCCGATCTTTCCCGTCCGTAAGAGTCAATCTCCGACGGCATGTATTCGCCGGTCTTCGAGGTTTCCGGGAAGTCAATCTCCAACCGGACCGGTTCGTGTTTCGGGAAATGGGCGAGGAATGTGTGCTCGGCTCGCTTCGGCGAGGGTGATCCACTTATCCCGAGGCAAGGCGATGGGCGGCTGCTTCACGCACGTCCGGGTTCTCGATGGGCGAATCACGCAGCCGGCCGAGTCGCCGGCGGACCTCGCCGGTGAGCGGCGCGTGGCGTGCGGCCACGAGCCGGACATCGGCCTCGCAATCCGCGAGCGCATCCGGCAGCTGCTGCCGGGTGGCGTCCGGATCCAGTGTCAACAACGCTTCCACATACGCAGCCCGTTCGAAGGAGTGCGGACTTCGGCGCCACAGCGAACGAAGCCTCGGTGCGACGTCGGTGACACCGAGGCGAGCGAAGCCGCGGGCCAGGTCGTCGTAGCCACACCAGTCATCTTTGTCACCGTCCAGGCGGTCCAGGGCAGCCAGCAGCGCGGGAACGTCGGCAGCGTCGCCGTGTTCGGCCAGCGTCACCACCGCCCTCCACCACAGCGGATGAGACGGACTGCGAGCCCACCGGCGAGCGTGTCCGACGGTCTGCGGGCCCAGTTTCGTGAACGCGTGGATCAACCCGATCCACCTTGCGTCCGGGCGAGCGGCCAGCTGGTCGGCGACGTCGAGCAACCGCGGCTCCGGGCCGCGATGACGAGCGAACTCGTGCAGCACCGCCGAGAGCACTTCGGGTTGCGCGTCCGGATCCGCGAGCAGGCCGAGCAACCCGGCGACCGGAGTGTCCCGATAGGACAGACTGGGACACCGCCAGCTCACGGACGGCTGGGCACGCTCGAGCAGAACGTCGATCCGGCGGTCGCGGCCCGCCCAGCTCGACCACGGTTCCCGGCCGAAGAAGACCTCCTCCGGCGAAGCGTCCGCCGCCCGGCCCGCGACGACCGGAGCCAGGTCGTCCCACCACTCGCCGGGCCAGGTCTCGGCGACGGCCTGCAGGACCTCGACCCAGCGCTCCCCCTCACACACATACCGGCGCAGAGCAGCCACCGCCACGGCAACGTGCGCCTGACCGAGGACGGCCAGTACGTCGACGGTCTGACCGAACCGGTTGCCGTCGTACTTTCTGTTCAGCCCGGTTCGCCAGAGCTGTTCGACGATGGGATCGATGGACAACTCGACGTCGAGGACCAGCCGGGCGAGGTAGACCGCCCGTTCGTCGACCTGCCGGTCCCACCGGTAGTCCCGGCGCACGCAGTCCAGCACCAGTTCCGGATCGACCCGATGAGCCGCGACCCAGGCGCCGGCCGCGCCGCAGCCGCGTTGCAGCGCTCCCCGCAACGTGGTGGCGGATGCGTAGGACCAGCAGTCGTTCCCGGCATCCGGATCGTCGGTCATCCCGGCCAGTGTGCGTCAGCGCGAGCCCGGCGGCGAGCGAATTCCGAAGAGCGGGTGACGTTGCTCAGACGGACGTCGTCGGCGTGGCGGGTGCGTCGAGCAGGCCGCTCAGCAGCTGAAGCCGTTCGTGGTCCGGGCCGCCCGGCTCGGCGGTGTAGACGACGAGCACGGGCCCGGGAGCACCCGGCATCGGGTAGGCGTCCCAGTCCAGGTTCAGCTCGCCGACCAGCGGGTGCTGGACGCGCATCCGGCCCCGTGTCGTGTCCTCGACGTCGTGGCGGGCCCACAGCGTCGCGAACTCCGTACTGCGCACCGCCAGCTCACCCACCAGTTCGACCGCGCGCGGGTGCCCCGGCTCGGCGGCGACCTGGGCCCGCAGCATCGCGGTCAGCTCGGCGACGGTGGCCGCCCGCTCCGGGCACGTCCGGTCGGCCTCCGGGTGCAGCAGCAGCGCGAGCAGGTTCCGCTCGGCCCGGGGCAGCTCGGTGAACGCGCCGAGCAGCGCGCCGGCCAGCGGGTTCCAGGCCAGCATGTCCAGGAAGCGCCCGACGACCAGGGCGGGCGAGGCGGTCGCGCGCAGCAGCCGCAGCGTGGTCTCCGGCACCTCCTCCGGCGGGTACGCGCGGGCGGGGCGGGCCGGCGTGCGCGCGGCGGCGGCGAGGCTGTGCAGGTGCCGGGTTTCCTCGGCGGAGAAGTTCAACGCGCCGGCGATGGCGTCGAGGACCTGGTCGGAGGGCCGCACGTCACGGCCCTGCTCCATGCGCTGGTAGTAGTCCGAGCTCACGCCGGCCAGCAGGGCCAGTTCTTCGCGGCGCAGCCCGGCGACGCGCCGCCGCGGGCCGGGTTCCAGACCGACGTCCTGCGGCCGGATCCGGGTTCGCCGGGTCCGCAGGAAGTCGGCGAGCGCGCCGCGGGGGTCGTCGGTCATCGGCCCAGTATGCCGGTGCTGCGCCGGGCCAGGGTGGGTCCGGCGGTCCCAGGAAAAGGGGAACGACCGTGCGGTCGCGAACAGGGCCCAGGATCGGTTCCGCACCAGCCGATCACGAGAGGAAACGCGCCATGAAGGCCGCACAGATCATGAGCTTCGGAACGCCGGACGTCCTGCGGGTCACCGAAACCGAGACCCCCACGCCCGGTGCCGGCGAAGTCCTGGTGGCGGTCGAGGCGTCCAGCGTCAACGGACACGACACGATGGTCCGCGCCGGTGGGCTCAAGCTGGTGCTGGGCCGCAAGGTCCCGATGGGTACCGGCCTGGACTTCGCCGGTGTCGTCGTCGAGATCGGCACGGGCGTGGCGGGTTTCCGCGCCGGGGACCGGGTGTGGGGCATGGTGCACCCGCGGCGGCGGCACACGACCGCGGCGGCGGCCGAGTACGTCGTGGTCGCCGCCGACCGCATCGGCCTCGCTCCTGCCGGTGTCTCGGCGATCGAAGCCGCGTCCCTGGTCGTGACGGGCAGCACCGCGTTGATCGCGTTGCGCGAGAGCGTCGGGCTGGCCGGCGGCGAGCGGGTGCTGGTGCGTGGCGCCGCGGGTGGTGTCGGCACCGCGGCCGTGCAGCTGGCGCACGCGATGGGCGGTCACGTCACCGCACTGGCCCGCGGCCGCCACGCCGCGGCCCTGCGCGATCTGGGTGCCGACGAGGTCCTCGACTACGGCACCACCACCGCGGAGGAGATCGGGCCGTTCGACGTCATCCTCGACACGGTCGGCTCCGAGCTGAACTGCTACCGCAGCCGGCTGGCCAAGGGCGGCCGGATGGTCACCGTCGGGCTGTCGGCTCCCGCACTGGCCGCGATCGCGGCCTCGGCCATCCACGGTTCCCGGCGTATCCGCACGTTCAGCGCCAATCCCGGCTCGGCCGTGCTGGACGATACGGCCGATTACGTCACCTCCGGCGCACTGCGCCCGATCGTGCACAGCGTGTACCCGCTGGCCGATATCGCCGCCGCGCACCAGGCCTTCGAACACGGCGGCGTCCTGGGAAAACACGTACTCGCCGTCTCGAGCTGACCCGTCGAACGCGTGCTCGTGCCGCCGGCGAGCACGGGGATCAGTCGGCGGCGGTCAGGGTTCGAAGCTGGGCGAACGACTGGTCGATGGCCTCGCGCAGGTCCAGGTCGCCGGCGTCGTCGGCCCAGCGCCGGAAGGCGACCCGGTACACCGCGGCGCCGGTTTCGGCGGCCAGCTCGGCCTCGGCGTCGCCGATGCCCCGCCGGCGAAGCCCGTCGGCGAGTGCGGCCGTCATCTGGGCGAGCTTGATCAATTCGCGTTCCCGGAGTTCGGCGTTGGCCATGATCACCGTGTGCCGGATCCGGGCGAGCTCACGGTCGTGTCCGATGGTGCCGGCCACCGCGTCGAGCGCGGCCGCGACGAGCTCCAGCGCCGACGCCGTGGCGGGCGCCCCCTCCAGCGCGGCCAGCGACTTCTCCTCCATTTCGGCCGCGGCGTCGAAGAGGACCTCGCGTTTGTCGGCGAAGTAGCGGAAGAAGGTCCGGGCGGTCACGCCGGCCCGTTCGGCGATGTCGTTCACCATGGTCTGGTCGAAGCCGCGTTCGAGATACAGGTTCAGCGCGGCCTCGCGCAGCCGGCCACCGGCTCCCGGCTCCCATCGCCCCATCCGGCGAGTTTAGTGCGCCCGTCCACGCACCCGCAGAGTGATGTCAGCTGATGACATCGCCGTGGTACGGTGATGTCATCAGCTGACATCACTGCGGAGGGGTCCTCACCATGACGACGGCGAAACGCATCCAGTACCACCACTACGGCGGTCCCGAGGTACTGCGCCTGGAGGACTTCCGGCCGGCGCGGCCCGGTCCCGGCGAGGTGCTGATCCGCGTGAAGGCAGCGGCCGCGAACCCGATGGACCGGAAGATCCGCAACGGCGAGATGAAGATCCTGACCGGCCGGAAGTTCCCGCGCGGCCTGGGACACGACTTCGCCGGTGTCGTGGCGGCCGTCGGCGAGGGCGTCACCCGGCTCGGCGTCGGCGACGAAGTGCTCGGCGGGACCGGCCTGAAGGCGGCGGGAGCGTTCGCCGAAATGGTCGTCGCCGAAGAAAAAGCGGTCGTGACGAAGCCGGCGAACCTCTCCTGGGAGGAGGCCGCCACGATTCCCGTGGTCGGGCTCACCGCGTTCCAGGCCGTGGTCAACGCGGGCGAACTGCACGCCGGGCAAGCGGTGTTCATCCACGGCCGCCTCGGCGGAGTCGGCCGCTCCGCCGCACAAATCGCCTTGGCCCGCGGCGCTTCCGTGGGAGGCAGCTGCCGCGACACCGCGAGGCGCGAGGCACGCGGCCTCGGAATCTCGCCGATCGTGGACTTCGACTTCGACGCGACGAAACTCGCGAAGCAATTCGACGTCGTGTTCGACACCGCGGGCACGCTGCCGATCAGCACGGCACAGGCGTTGCTCAAGCCGGGTGGCCGCATCATCGACATCAACCCCACGCCGGCGAAGTTCGTGAGAAGCGTCCTGCCGGGACCGTATCGGGTGCTGATGGGAAAACCCGCCGTGGCGGACCTCGACGCGGTCGCGCAGGCTGCGGCGAAGGGCGTGTTGCGGTTGCCGGTTGCGCGCAGCGTGCCGCTCGGCGAGGCGATCGCCGCGCTCACGGAACTCGAACGCGATCGCCCACCCCAGGGCGGAAAGCTCGTCATCACGACCGAGTGACCACCGCGTCGCTCGCATCCCATGAGGACTCTCCGGGCCGACCCGGCCCGGCGTGACAACACCCCTGATCACCCTCGAAAGGACCGGCCATGTCACCGACCCGGAACACCGCCGCGACGCCGACGTTCATGGTGTTCGCGACCCTCCGCGACGACACCGACTTCGCGGAATTCGCCGCGCTGCGCGAGGACGAGCAGAAGCAGCTGGAGGTGCTGCGCTCGGAGGGGCGGATCGGCGCCCACTACGTTTCCCCCGCCCGGCGGGCGACGTTCCTCGAGATCGTCGCCGACGACGAGGCGCAGGTCGCGGAGACGCTGGCGACCCTGCCGTTCGCCCGGTTCTTCGACGCCGACGTCTACCCGACCACTCCCCCGGACCCCGCGGAGGTCGCCCACCGGGCGCGATCGTGAACCCTCCCCGGCGCCGGCAACGGCCGCACCGGCCCCAGCCGCTGACGGCGACCGCGCTCGTGCCGGCTTCACCGATCTTGTCGCCGCCCCAGCCCGCGTAGCTGATCGCTCGTCAGTCGCAGGTCCAGCGCAGCGCGGCCGGTGCGTTGCTGGTGTTGCCGAAGATGACGCCGTCGTCGCCGATGACGAACACGTCCGCGTCGCCGCCGTCGGGGAACGGCAGCCGGCCCAGCAGCTTGGTGTCCTGCCAGACCGCGGCCGGTCCGACCAGGTTGGTCAGGCTGCCCGCGATCAGTCCGTGCTTGTTGGTCGCTTCCGCCGTCCCGCCCTGCTCGAGGGGCCGCGGGTCGGCCGGGCCGTGCCACGCCAAGGCGCGCGAAGCGGGCCACGAGCCGATCGCCGTGCCGACCACGACTCCGTTGCGGATCTGGCGGATCAGCACGGGACGGTCTTCGCCGGTCAGCGGGATGACCACGCCGGCCCGCCAGAGTCCGCCGAGCTGGTTGTCCGGGGCGCCGAGCAGCACTGTGCCGTCGTCGTCGAGGTCCATCCCGAACCGGTCGCGGATGTCGATGATCCGCGGTCCCGCGGCCAGGACCGACCAGAGGACGCTCACCCGGTGGCCGTCCCGGAGATCGGTGGCGGAGGTGAGCACGTCGCCCCGGTCGTTGAGCGCGACGGCCGATTCGAGCCGGTAGCCGGGCGGGTCGGGCAGCCGGGTCAGCGTGCCGGGACCGCGGTGGCCGCCGCTGAAGAGGTAGACGCCCCTGGTCGTCGACGGAAGGCCGCCGTCGAGCAGCACCGTTCCCGCGGCGTTCTCGTCGGCGACGTGCGGGTAGACGAACGGCGCGAGCGCGTCCGGGATACGGGGCTTGCCGTCGGTCCAGAGCACGACCTTGCCCATGTCGACGCTCCGGTCGCTGACGTCACCGGAGTAGTTGCCGTGGCTGTCGGTCCCCCTGATGTCGACGTCGGCGTCGAAGTAGCCGTCGGGCGCCACGATCCTGTGCGCCGTCCAGGTGCAGGCCGCGGCCGCGGTCGCCGCCGGCGTGGTGACGGCGGCGCCCAGTGCGAGTGCCGCGAACGTGAACGCGGCAGCACGTCGGAACATGCGAATTCCCCCTCGGAATCGGTCGACGCCGACTCCACGCCCCGGCACGCCCGCGGGTTGAGCCGTGTCACCCGCACGGCCCAGTCAATGATGCCTGCGGCAACTCGCCCATGACGCCCGCCTGGCTAGTCTCCGGTCTCATGGGCGCACCCGATCTCATCGCGATCGACCACGACACCTACCACGCCGAGCACGTCGGCCGCACGGCTGACGGCCGGCAGTTCTTCCTGACCACGCCGTTCGAATCGGCTGCGAAAGGACAGGGCAACGAGTTCGTTGCCCTGTTCCTGTTCGATCCATCCGGACGGTTGCCGGAAGCCAGGATCGACGAGTTCGGGCCGCGAGCTCAGATGGATCGGGACCGCCGCCAGAGTCGATATGAGGCCAGGCTGCGGGAACTCGGCCCGGTCACGTTCACTCGAATCGAGGTCGCACCCTTCGCTCTCGAGCGGTTCGGCACCACCTTCGGTCTCGTCCCCAGGCCCGGCGACGACGAAGACGATGCGTGGTGGGTGGAGCTACATCCGGGCAACTACATGGCGTTCACCGAGCCCTGGGACAGCGGCAGGTACGACACCTGAGCGGCGAGGCCTTTTGGGCCCTTAACGGCGCGAACACCGCCCGCCGCGACGCCGATCTGCTGCGTGCTCCGGCCATCGATCGACGGCCGTACGGAGCGTGGCGCGGGCGGGACAACTCGGCGAGACTGCTCCGATGGTTTCCGAATACACCCAGAGCGACCAATTCCGCGGTGGCCGTATCCACCTGTGCGACCTCGCGGGCCTCGAGATCCGCGACTGCGAGGTGAACGGCCTGAAGATCGTCGACTGCTACGGCAGCGACGTCTACCTCGGTGGCGACTTCGAGCGCCTCGTCGTCAACGACGTCGACGTGACCGCCTACGTCGAGGCCGAGCTCGACCGCCGGCACCCCGCGCGGGCGGTCGCACGGAATGCGGTCTCTCCCGAGGACTACCGGGCTGCTTGGGACGCCATTGAGGCCCTGTGGCGCACGACGCTCGACCAGGCGAGGCTGCTGCCCGAGGCCGAACTGCACGAGCAGGTCGACGGCGAGTGGTCGTTCGTCCAGACGCAACGGCATCTGCTGTTCGCCGGCGATGCCTGGCTCGGCAACGCCGTGCTCGAAGAGGAATCGCCCTACCACCCGCTGGGTTTGCCCGCCGGGGGCACGCCTCCCGACGCGGCGGCGAAGCTCGGCCTCACCCTCGAAGCCACGCCGACGCTCGACGAGGTGCTCGCGCCGCGGCTCGCCCGCATGGCCGTGATGCGGCGGGTCGTCGACGGGCTCACCGCGGCCGAGCTCGATCGGGTGTGTGGTCGCAAGCCGGCTGATCTGTATCCCGACCGGGAATACGTTGTGCGCCGCTGCCTCAAGGTGGTGCTGAAGGAAGAAGCCGAACACCACCGTTACGCCGTGCGCGACCTCGCGGTGCTCGAGGCGGGTGTCTGACCCGCGGTGGTCGCCGACGCGGCTGCGGGATGGCAGCCACGAACCACACCGCTCCCGCGGCGAAGCCGAGGCGCACCGCCATCGGCACGTCCACCACTTCCCCAGACACCGACACTGCCATCAGCTCGCCGACCAGGCCCCGGTTCCAGCCGCTCCCAATACGTGGCGGTCCCGCGAATCGGCGTCCCCAGGTACCGGTCCCACCGGCTCCCGGGACCGGCGTCGGGACCGATGCGCTCCGGACCCTCGTCACCCAGGCTGAGATCCGGACGAACAGATCACGCGTCGCGTCCAGAACGGCCTGCGCGGCAGCTCGCCATCCCGTGGGTGAGCTTCGTCCACAGCCCGGCCCCCATCGACGCGGCTCTCGAGGGCGGCCTGGTGAAAGCGCCGGCGCAGCGCGACCTGACGCTGCCCGTCCGGCTGACGACCGTCCAGCTGTGGCCGGAGTGGCTCGAGAGCGAACCGGCCGGAGATGGTGGTCCACCCTGCGAGACCGCCTCGGCGGTTCCGCGCGGTAACCCGGCCGACCTCGGGCTCTCCTGCCGAGAGTGGGCCATTCGGCTTAATTCCGGAACGTCTGCCGCACGCCGCTTCGATTTCGGTGGTTTCCTCGTACCCGACTCGGGGATGGGGGGATGGACAACAGGATGAGGGAGCCGATATCGGACAAAGCCGAGAATGCGGAAGCCCGCGTCGACCAATTGGTCGCGCAAGCGAAGCAGAAAGCGCAGCGTTACCGCGCGATGCAGCAGGCCGTCGAGCAGGTCTCGGTGTCGGCCGCCAGCAAGGACGGCACCGCCACGGTCACCGTCGACTCCGCCGGCAACGTCACCGACCTGCGGATCACCGATCGCGTCCGGGAGATGTCGGGCACTCAGGTCGCGAAAGCGGTGCTGTCCGCGCTGCGCACCGCGCAGGCGAAGCTGCCGGACCGGCTCGGCGAGGTCATGGCGGAGACCATCGGCGACGATCCGCAGACCCGCGACACCATCGTCGGCAGCTACCGGGCGAAGTTCCCGGAACCCGAACCCGAGCCGGACGAAACCGGGCCGGGCGCCCGGATCGGCCGGCTCGCCGACGAACCCGAAGCCGCGTCGACACCACCGCCGCCGCAGAGGCCGCAGCCGCGCCGGCCACCCCCGCCCGACGATGACGATGAGGGCTTCGGCGGCCCGGTCATGATCCGCGAATAGCCGGGACGAGAGGCGACCGTGCCGGACGGTGCGATGAACGGCGGCGGCTACCAGGTCCGCCCGGACGAACTGCTCACCCACGCGAAGGCGGTCGAGCAGGTCGGGCAGACGCTGGGGCAGGCGCTCGCCGCCGCCGAGCAGGTCACCATGGGCGTCCAGGCCTACGGCCTGATCTGCGGCCCGCTCTTCGTGCCGATGGTGCTCGGGGTCAGCGCGCCCGGGGTGATCACCCTCGGCGCCGCGCAGGACGCCATGGGCACGCTGGCGCAGTCGGTCCGGCAGGCGGCGAAGACCTATCAGGACGCCGAACAGGCGCACGCGCAGCGGATCACCGGCCTCGGCGAGGGCCTGTCGTGAGCAATCCCCTGGTCGCCGCGAAACAGGATTCGACGACCTGGCACACCGGCATCAACGTCCTCGACGACGCGATCGGCGCCTACGACGGCATCAAGTCCGGCTCGTGGATCGAGGGCGGCATCGCCGCGCTCGGCACCGCGATGGACCTGCTGACCATCGCGATGAACCCGGTGGGCACGCTCATCTCCTACGGCCTCAACTGGCTGATCGAGCACGTCCAGCCGTTGCAGGACGCGCTGAACCAGCTCGCCGGGGACGCCGACCAGATCACCGCCTACGCGCAGACCTGGGGCAACATCGCCAAGGCCGTGGAGAAAGCGGCCAAAGACCTCGGCGACAGCGTGCGGAAGGACACGGCGAACTGGACCGGCCGCGCCGCGGACGCCTACCGCGCGAACGTCAAGGACAAGATCGACCACCTCAACGCGGCCGCGACCTGCGCGAACGGGATCAGCACCGTGGTGGAGGTCGTCGGGGTGATCACCGCCGCGGTGCGCGCCATGGTCCGCGACATGATCACCCAGGCGGTCGGCGACTTCATCCAGGACGCGCTGGAGGAGGTCTGCTCGCTCGGGCTCGGCACGCCGGTCGTGGTGGCGCAGGTGGTCGAGCAGGTGTCGGCGTGGATCGAGAAGATCGGCGCGCTGGTCAAGAAGCTGATCAACTCGGTCGAGAAGCTGCGGCCGCTGATGGCGAAGCTCGAAGAGATCTTCGCCGCGGTCAAGAAGGTGATGTCCGAGCTGCACGGACGTCCCGGCGAAGAAGGCACGCACGTCTCGTCGGCCGAACCGGGCCACTCCGGCCCGCCCGAAGCCGGCGCCCCGCACGACGGCACCTCGCCGTCGTCCGCGCCGGAACCGGACGGCAGTGTCCCCGACGGCACGCCGTCCGGCAGCCGCGGCACCGACCCGGCCGCGTCCGGGAGCCACGATCCGGAGGCGGCCGGCGGGCAGAAGTCCGAGGGCACCGGCGGCTGCGACGGCAAGGGCGGCGACCCGGTCGACGCGGTGTCCGGCCAGATGATCACCGCGGGCACCGACGTCGAGCTGCCCGGGCTGCTGCCGCTGGTGCTGAACCGCGCGTACGCCTCCGGCTACGGCGACGGCCGGTCCTTCGGCCCCGGCTGGGCGTCCACACTGGACCAGCGGCTGGTGCTGACCGACGACTTCGTCCGGTACTACGGCTTGGACGCGGAGGTGCTGAGCTACATCCACCCCGCCCGCGACGGCTCTCCGGTGCTGCCGAGCTTCGGCGCCCGCTGGCCGCTGAGCTGGGACGCCGCCGCGGGAACCTACCTGCTCGTCGACGAGGAATCGGGCTGGACCCGCCGGTTCGCCGCGCACCCCACAGCGCCGGGGGAATGGCAGATCAGCTCGCTGTCGGACCGCAGCGGGCACCGCGTCGACTACCTGCGCGACGAAACCGGCCGCCCGCTCGCGGTCACGCATTCCGGCGGCTACCGGGTCGGCGTCGACACCGTCGACGGCGCGGACGGCCTCCGCATCGCCGGATACCGCCTGCTCGGCGGCGGCGAAACCGGCGAAGACGTGCCGATCGTGTCGTTCCGCTACGACCGGCGCGGCCGGCTCTCCGGCATCGTGAACTCGACCGGCGCGCCCTACCAGTACGACTACGACGACGCGGACCGGATCGTCGCCTGGATCGACCGCACCGGCTACCGCTACGAGTACGAATACGGCCCGGACGGACGCGTCGTCCGCGGCGCCGGGCTCCACGGCTACCTCGACGCGACCTTCGGCTACGACCTGGCCGGCCGGGTCACCGTCGTCACCGACAGCCTCGGCGGGCGCACCGAATACCACTACGACGAGCACAACCACATCACCGCGGTGGTCGACCCGAACGGCGGCGTCGAACGCCCCGAGTTCGACCGGTTCCACCGGCTGCTGTCGTTCACCGACAAGAACGGCGCGGTCACCCGCTACCAGCGCGACGGGAACGGCGACCCGACGCGGATCGAATACCCCGACGGCACCGCGCTCACCATCGAGTACGACCCGCGCCGGCGCCTGCCGGTCACGGTGACCCAGCCGAACGGCGCGGTCTGGCGGCACACCTACGACGACGCCGGCCGCATCCTGTCCACAGTGGACCCGCTGGGCGCGGTCGCGACGAGCGAGCTGGACGAGCGCGGCCACTTGGCCGCCACCGTCGAACCGGACGGCGCCCGCTGGACCTACACTAGCGACGACGCCGGCCGCCCGCTGTCGATCACCTCGCCGGACGGCGAAACCACCACGTTCCGGCTCGACGGCTTCGGCCGGGCGATCGAAGCGACCGACCCGCGCGGCCGCACCACCCGGTACGGCTGGACCCGCGAAGGCGCGCTGGCCTGGCGCGTCGCCGCAGGCGGCGACCGCGAGGAACGGTTCTACGATCTCGAAGGCAGCCTGGTCCGGGCCCGCTCGGCCACCGGCGCGACCACGGTGTTCGAACGCGGCCCGTTCGGCCTGCTCGCCGCGCGCACCGGCCAGGACGGCGTCCGGCACACCTTCACCCACGACACCGAACTGCGGCTCACCGGCGTCCGCAACCCGGCCGGGCAGACCTGGTCCTACCGCTACGACCCGGCCGGAAACCTGATCGGCGAACAGGATTTCACCGGCCGCGCGCTCGAATACCGGGTCGACGCGATGGGCGCGATGATCTCGCGCGCCGAAGCGGGCGCGGTGACCGAACTGACCCGCGACGTCCGCGGCCGGGTGTCCCGGCAGACCTCCGGCGAAACGACCATCGCCTACGACTACGACGAAGGCGGCCGGCTGCGCCGGGTCGCCGACGGCACCGTCGAAGTGACCTACGAACGCGACCTGCTCGGCCGCCCGGTCGCCGAAGCCGTCGACGGCCGGGTGCTGCGCAGCGAGTACGACCTGACCGGCCGCCGCGTCCGCCGGATCACCCCGTCCGGCGTGGAAGCGCGGTGGCACTACGACGAGCTGCGCCGGGAAACCGCGCTGACCGGGACCGCCGGCACGGTCGCCTTCGAGTACCGGGAAGGCCGGGAGGTGCTCCGCCGCCTCGGCGAAAACGCGAGCCTGGCCCAAACGCACGACGAACTGGGCCGCCTCGCCGGGCAAACCCTCTTTTCCGGCGGCGAACCGGATCGCGCGCTCCAGGAACGCGGTTTCCGCTACCGCGCCGACGGTCAGGTGCTCGCGATCGACGACCGGGTGCACGGCCCACGCGTCTTCGCCCTCACCCCGGGCGGCCGGGTCACCGGCGTGCAAGCCGCCGGCTGGACCGAACAGTACGCCTACGACGCACTGGGAAACCTGGTCTCGGCCCAGCCCGGTCCGTCCACTGAGGACGCCTCGGACGTGGCCGGCCCCCGCGCGGTGGACGGAATGCTGCTGCGCAGCGCGGGCCGGACGTCGTACTCCTACGACGCGGCCGGCCGGGTCGTCCGGGAAATCCGGCGCAGCCTCTCGGGCCGGCGCCGGATCCGCGAGTACGCCTGGAACGACCGCGACCAGCTGGTCGGCGTCACCACGCCGGACGGCACCCGCTGGCGCTACCGCTACGACCCGTTCGGCCGCCGGATCGCCAAGCAGCGCCTCGCTCCCGACGGCGGCATCGCCGAAGAAACCACGTTCTCGTGGGACGGCAGCGTGCCGGCCGAAGCCGCCCGCACCGTCGACGGCCGGACCACCGTCACGACCTGGGACTACCGCGGCGGCTCGGCCGAGCCGATCGCGCAAACCACCCGCTCCTGGCTGGCGGACGCGCCCACCGCGGTCATCGACACCCGCTTCCACGCCATCGTCGCCGACCTGATCGGCGCACCGACCGAACTGGTCGACGCGACCGGCCGGATCGCCTGGTACCGGACCAGCGGCTTGTGGGGCAACACCATCGTCATGTCCACTTCGGACGGAATCGGCTGCCCGCTGCGCTTCCCGGGCCAGTACCACGACGACGAAACCGGGCTGCACTACAACGTGCACCGCTACTACGACCCGCACACCGCGCGGTACCTGTCGCCGGACCCGATCGGGCTGACCCCGTCCGCGAACCACTACACGTACGTCCCGAACCCGCTCGCCGTGGCCGACCCGCTGGGCCTGGCCGGCTACCGGGACCCGGGGAGCCAGCAATGGGCCCGTGACCCCGCGCTGCGGCCCGCCGACCACGTCCACAACCGGGGCACCGAATACCCCGGCGGCTACTGGCAGTCCACCCACGACGCGATGGCGACGAAGTGGACCACGGAGGGCCGTGCCCTCGGCGGCGTCCCGCGCGACCCGAGCGGTGCCCGCATCCCGCACGACCAGCTGACCTGGGTGGACGCGCAGGGCCGGCCGATCCCGTACTACGACGCGAACGGCAACCGGAACCTGACCTACGAGCACGTTCCCCCGGTCGTGGAGCACTGGCGCGACGAGGGCCACAACATGACCGACGAGGAGCGCAAGGCCTGGTACAACAACACCGACGACATGGAAGCCATGGGCCGATCGCAGAACTCGTCCGAAGGCGCGCAGCTCACCGACCGTTACGCGGAGACGGAGCCGGGACCTCGGCATCCGTGTACCTTGCACTGACCAGGCCGGATCGGGAGGCGAACAGTGGACCCACGGGAAACCTACGCGGCGATGCCCGGCGTCACCGCTCTCGGCGACCTGCCCGACGCCTGGCACTGGGCGGCCGCCCCCGGCTTCGACCACTGCGCCGCCCTGTACGACGACGGCAAGCGCGCGTTCCAGGCCTACGCACTGGATTCGTACGACGAAGGCTTCGCCGTCGCGCTGCTGTCCTTCGCCCGCTCGCACAGCGCCGAATTGACCACCGACGCCCCGCTGACGCCGGCCGAAGGCTTCTCCCACCGGGGATACGGCTTCGACGCGGTGGCCGCGGCCGCCCCGCCCCTGCACCGCTTGTACCCGGACGACGCCGAGATGAACGACGCCGTCCGGGCGGTCATCCCGGTCTACCGCTGCGAGGTGGCCGGCGACGAGAGCCTCCAGGACGCCGAATACCGCTACAGCCGCGGCTCGGGCATCCGCGGCACCCGCTGGGACCGCCCGCCGTCGCCGTACCTGAAGTACCGCTACCGGGGCGCCACTGGTTCCGTGCAAGCAAAACGCGGCTTCGCCGGGCTCAAGTCGATGATCAGCACGGTGACCCGGGGCGAGGGCCGGGACGACCTGTTCGTGGAGTTCGAGAACTACCGGCACGAGGTGTACACGATCACCTGGGCCGGCACTTGGACCCTGACCGGGCCGGACGGCATCGCCACGCCGGTCAGCCTCGAGGAACTGCTGGAAGCGATCAAGGTCGCGCTGTACGGACCGAACGTCGAGTACGCGGACTTCCCCGGCTGAAGCGGGCTATCTCTTCGTGAGAAGCCGGGTCTGTTCGCGCAGGATCTCGGCGGTGTTCGCCACCCAGCCCGCGATCACCGCCTGCTCGGCCGGGGAATAGCGGGCCATCAGCTTCGCCATTGCCGCGTCGAGGCCGGCGAACAGCTTCCTGAACGCTCCGGGCACCGCCGTGATCACCAGCCGGCGGCGGTCGGCCGGGTCCGGGGCGCGATGGGCCAGCCCCGCGCGTTCGAGCCGATCGACCACGCCGGTCACCGCGCCCGGGGTCAGGCCGATCTCCTTGGCCAGGTCGCCCGCCGACACCGACCCGGCCCCCGCGATCACGGCGAGAGCGCGCTGGTCGACCGCCGTCACGCCCAGGCTCGCCCCCACCGCCTCGTGGAACGCCACCACGGCGGTGCTGAGCTCACGTCCGGCGTCCCGACCTTCCATGCCGTCACTTTACCTGAGCAGATATTTCAGTACACTGAACTAAAATGTTCAACGACTGAGACATCGGGGTGGTCATGAGCGAACTGAAACTGGCGCTCGAGGTGCCGAGATGGGCCTGGCAGTGCTACATCGAGCACCTCGGGCTGGTGCTCGGCCTCTCGTCGGTCGCCTCGATCCAGCGGCTGGTCGTCGTCAACTGGACCGCGCAGATCCCCCACGGTGTCGCGCTCGCCTCCGAGGTCGTGGTGCTGGCCGCCCGGGTCACTCTGGTCGTCGCCATCTGGCGGATCGCCATGCGCGGCCAGGCCCTCCGCCTGAGCGCCGGCCGGGCATTCGCGCGAAACCACTGGCGCAGCCTGCTGTGGCAGGGCGCATTCCCCGGTGCCGCCTACTTGGCCTTCCAGATCCTGGCCGAAGACGCCCTGGCGAAGCTGCTGCCCGAGTCCGCCCGGCAGACCTTCCTGGCCATCCTGCTGTTCCTGAAGAACCCCACGATCATCGCGCTGACGTTCCTGTGGTGGATCGGTGTGCTGCGCCAGGCCTTCCGGCCGAACGTTCCCCGGCCGGCGGCTGGCGTTCAACAGCCCTCGAGCGCACTCTGTCGAAGTGACGGATGAGGACGAAGACGGCTTCGGCAGCGACTGGATCTTCGGCTCGGTGCCCTGGCGGGAGATCAGCGAGCCGGGGCCCCACACCGAAGAGCCGCTGATCGACGCGTGGTGGCACGGCACCCGGGTCACCGTCGTCGCGCCCGGCGTCATCGAGGAGTGGGCGGCGACGGCGCAGGCGGCCTTCTTTCCGACGGCGGACGTCGACGCGCAAGTCATCGACGTCCCGGCGACCTTGGCCGAGGAGGGACTCACCGGCCCGCTGCCGCGGAACGCGCTGGTCGTCAAGAACTGTGCCGGGATTCAGATCGGGAACTGGAACAAGCAGACGAACATCCACAAGTTCCGGGTCGAGGACGTGCGGATCACCCTCGACCAGGCACTGGCCCGGAGCTTCGCCACCAGCGTGCCGACGCCGGAGGCGGTGAAGAGCCGGACGAAGGTGGCGATCTGGAACTCCCGCGGCGTGCAGGTGGGCGACTTCAACCGGCAACGCAACGTGTTCCGCCACGTCGTCACCGGCCCCGAAATCGCACTGGGCCGCGGGGACACCGCGATCGTGGACCAGTTGCGTGACGGGCAGGTCGACGCGGCCGAGCGGGCGCTCGTCAAGCTGGTGCGGCGGGAATTCGAGCGGGATGCGGCGCAGCTCTACACGGCGCTCGACGTGACGTGCAACGAACGGCTCCCGGTTCCGCCGCCGATCGTGGAGAACACGTTCGGTGGCGAGTACGGGCTCGGCAACGAGCAGAAGGTCCGCGAAGACATCACCGTCACCGGGGTGAACGCCACCGACCTGATCGACACCCTGGTCGAATTGCTGCTCGAAGCCGAGGCGCTGAAGGGCCCGTCACCCGGCGAAGAGGCGGTCGGCTTGGAGCCGGTGGACCTCGAGCCACCCGCCCCTCTCGATCTCGAAGACATCGTGCTCGAAGCCGAGCCGGATCCGTTCACGATCAAGCCGGTGGAACGCGAGCCGATCCCGCCGCCGGTCATCGACGAGCCCGCTCGAGACCCCTGGTTCCGCTGGTGACCCGGTCGGCCCGCGGTTCGCCGGTCGGAGCACGCTTCGGCGCGGCGAGCCGGCCGATCGCCGGAATCGGACTCCGAAGCCGCCGGACCAGGGTTGATCCGCGTGTCGGGTGGGACCTACTCTTCAGCGTCGATGCTTGCCGAGGAGGACCCATGCGAGGCGTCAACCGTAGCCGTGGTCACCGGGTGATCATCTCCTGTGCGCTGTCCGCCGGTCTGCTGGCCGCGACGAGCCCGGCAGCGGAGGCGGTCCCAGCGCCACGGTTCACCCCCGGTGCACCCGGCGCCGGGGATCCGTACTTCCCCGACATGGGCAACGGCGGCTACGACGTCGGCCACTACGACATCCGGCTGGCGTTCGACCCCGGCACCGGCGCGATCGACGCGACCACGACGATCCTCGCCACGGCCACCCAGGACCTCTCCCGCTTCGACCTGGACTTCCAGGGACCGCTGACGATCAGCAGGCTCTCGGTGAACGGCCGCAACGCCGCCTTCACCCGCAGCGGCGCCCAGGAGCTGGTGATCACCCCGCCGTCCGGCCTGCGGAAGGGCAGCCCGTTCGTCGTCTCGGTGAGCTACGCCGGCGTCCCGCAGAAGATCGACGACCCGGCGCTGGGCCTCTCCGGCTGGGTCGCCACCAAGGACGGCGCGGTCGCGCTCAACCAGCCCATCGGCGCGGCGACCTACTACCCGGTGAACGACACCACCGACGACAAAGCGACCTACACCCAGACCATCACCGTGCCGGCCGGGCTCACCGTGCTGGCCAACGGCGAACCCGGGCCCAACACCACCCGCGACCACCAGACGACCTTCCGCTGGTCCATGAACCGGCCGATGGCCAGCGAGCTGAGCATGCTCGCGATCGGCCACTACGACGTCACCCGCGGCGTGACGGCCGGCGGCCTGCCGAACATCACCGCGATCGGCCAGTCGATCGACACCAAGCCCGGGCAGGGACAGGTGTTCAACCAGACCACGGCGCAGGTCGTCCAATGGGAATCCTCGGTGTACGGGCCGTACCCGTTCGACTCGACCGGCGGCATCCTCGCCGACGTCGGCGTCCACTACGCCCTCGAGACCCAGAGCCGGCCGGTCTACGACCAGGACACCAGCGACGTCGACGGCGACCTGCTCGCCCACGAACTCGGCCACCAGTGGTTCGGCGACAGCCTCACCCCGGTGCACTGGTCGGACATCTGGCTCAACGAAGGCTTCGCGACCTACTCCGAGTGGCTCTACCAGGAGAAGTTCAACGGCGTCCCGGTGCAGCAGACCTTCGCGAAGACCTACACCGACGAGAAGGATTGGACCGGCGCAGTCGCCGACCCCGGCCGTGACAACATCTTCAACGACCTGGTCTACAACCGCGGCGCGATGACCCTGCAGGCGCTGCGGATGAAGATCGGCGATCGCGCGTTCTTCGAGGTGCTCACGCTGTGGCCGACGCTGCACCGGTACGGCAACGTCTCGACGCGGCAATTCATCCAGTTCGTCGAGCGGCTGACCCACCGCAACCTCGACTCGTTCTTCCAGACCTGGCTCTACCAGCCGGGCAAGCCGGCACTCTGACCCCCGGCCGGAGTGCCTATCCGGGCTCTCCCGTCCGCACGGCCGATGCTTCCGTGGCGCTCGCCAGCGCGCGGTTGTTCAGCCGGGGATAGGCCACCAGCGTCAGCAGGATCAGGAAAACCCCTCCGGCCACGTACGGGATCCGGACGCCGAACGCGTCGGCGAGGATGCCACTGAGGGCCGCGCCGATCGGGCCCCCGATCATCACCACCATCCGGCTCGACGAGAGCACCCTGCCCAAGAGGCGGCGGGGCACGATCTGCTGGCGGAGTGTGCTGACGACGACGTTCTGCGCGGTCGTCAGCGCGCCGGTGGCCATCATCATGAACGCCGCAACCCACACATCGGCGACCAGCCCCAGCCCCAGAACGGCCACCCCCACGCCGCCTTTGCCCGCGAGCAGCACCGCACCCGGGCCGAATCGCTTGCTGACGGCCGAGGCCGCCAGCCCGCCGGCCGTCGCCCCCACCGCGGTGGCCGTCAGCAACAAGCCGAAACCGACGTCCGGAAGCCGGAGAACCTGCTTGGCCAGCAGGGCCAGCATCGCGAACTGAGCCGAGGCGACGACGTTGCTGAGGCAGGTGATCACGGCCAGTGCCCGCAGGGTGCGGTTTCCGAGCAGCCACCGGATACCTTCGACGATTTCCAGCCGCGCGCTTTTGCGTAGGGTGCCGGACGGCACTTCGGTCGTGCCGTCGGCCCGGATCGACCGGATCAGCACACCGCTGGCCGCGAACGAGAGTGCGTTGCCCGCGAACGGCAGGACGTTCCACACCCCGAACAACGCGGAGCCCAGCGGCGGCCCCACGAAGTCCTCGCCGTTGCTTTCCGCCGCGGCGATCCGCCCGTTCGCAGTGGACAGGTGCCGAGGGTCTCGTGACACGAAATCGGGAACCGCCGACTGAGCCGCGAGGTCGAAGAAGACCTGCCCCACGCCGAGGGCGAAGGCCGCGAGCACCAGCCACACCAGGTTCACCCGCGAAGTCAGGATCAGGACCACGAGAGCGGCCAGGACCGCGAACCGACCGGCGTCCGCCCACACCATCACCCGCCTGCGGTCGAGTCGATCGACCACGACACCGGCGTACAGCGAAACCAGCACCCAGGGAAGCTCGACGGCCACGACGACCAGGCTCAACGCCACCGGGCTACTGGTGATCTGCAGGACCAGCAGGGGCAGCGCGGCCGCGTGCATGCCGGTGCCGGTGGCCGAAACGAGCGTGGCGGCGAAGAGCCGGTGGAAGCGGCCGCCCAGTTTCACCTTGGTGCTGCCGTGGTCCTTCGCCCGCAATTTGCGACTTCCCCCACCGTCGATGGTGATCCCCGCGAGCCGCGCCGCGCAAAAATGGACGACGTGACGATCACCTTGACCGTACCGCGGACCGGGTCCGAGCCCGCCCTGCGCTTGCGCCCGTGGCGGCCGGACGACCTCCCGGCACTGGTCGCGGCCCATCGCGATCCGGTGCTGCGCCGGCGGCTGACCACCGCCCTGGCCGACGAAGCCGAGGCCCGGCGGTGGCTCGACGCCCAGGCCGCCGGCCGGAAGTCCGCGACCCGGTTCGGTTTCGCGGTGGTGGCCGAGGACGACGACCGGACGCCCCTCGGCCACGTGGGCATCAAGGTGGTGACCGCCGGCGTGGCCGAAGCCGGCTACTGGACAGCGGCGCAGGCCCGGGGGCGGGGCATCGCCACCCGGGCCCTGGAGACCACGTCGCACTGGGCGCTGCACACGCAGGACGTCGTCCGGTTGACCCGGCTCGACCTGCTGCACGCGGAGGACAACCCGGCCTCCTGCCGGGTGGCGGAGAAGTGCGGCTACGTCCTGCGCGAACTGCTCCCGCCCGCACCGCCGGCCTTCCCGGCCCGCGGGCACCGGCACGTGCGCACACCGTGCGTCCCGAACCGGCTGACGCTCGTCCGGGTGGGTGAGGCTCGTTCCGAGCTTCACCCACCCGCGCCGAAGAGCGTCCTTCAGCCGGACTCCGGCCGAACTCAGCCGTGCAGGGCGCTCCCGGCCTGCCAGGCCGCCCAGCTGATGGCCCAGTCGCCGTGGCCGTTGTTGATGGCCAGCTGCGGGCCGCCCGAGTTGGTGACCTCGACCACGTCGCCGACGTTGAAAGTGTCGAAGAACCACTTGGCGTTGTCGGTGTTCATGTTGAGGCAGCCGTTGGAGACGTTGTCGCTGCCCTGCACACTGACCGTCTTCAGGTTCTCGTGCAGGTATTCGCCGTCGTTGGAGATGCGGACGTTCCAGTTCTCCGGTGCGCTGTAGTAACCGGGGTCGCCTTCGCACACGCCGTAGGTGCAGGAGTCCATGATCTTGTGGTCCTCCTTCCCCAGCACGGTGTGCGTGCCGTTGAAGGTCGGGGTCGCGCCCCGCGGCGGGGTGTCGGCGGTCTTGCCCATGCTGGTCGGCGCGGTCCGCACCAGCTGGCCGTTGTGGAACGCCTTGATCTGGTGCGTCTTGCCGTCCGCCTTGGCGATCCAGGAGTCGTGCACCTTGTAGGTGGCCGAGACGTCCTGGCCGCCGTACAGGCCGCCGCCGATCGGCGTGCCGAAGGTCGTGGTCTCGAGCTTCACTGTCGAGCCGGCCTTCCAGTAGTCCTTGGGCCGGAAGTGCACCTCGCGCTTGCCGACCCAGTACCAGCCGCCCTCCTGGGCGGGCGAGGACGTCACCTTGAAGGACTTCTCCACCGTGGCCTTGTCGGTGATGTCGTGGTCGAACTTCAGGCCGATGATCAGGCCGACGCCGAAATCACCCGACGCCGACTGGAAGAGCGCCGGGGTCGCGACCCCGGCCGGCTTGACCGTGTGCACTTCCCCGCGCTGCTCGCTCGCCGCGCCCGCCTGGTTCACCGCGGTGGCGACCACCTGGTAGGTGGACGCGTAGCGGAGGCGGTCCGAGCTGGTCCACGTCGTCTTGTCCGGCGAGAGCTCGCCCTTGACGGCGTTGCCGGTCTGCGGGTTCGTCACCGCGACCGCCTGCAACGTGCCACCGGACGCCTTGACGACGATCGGGTCCTTGGGGCTCAGCTGGTCCCCGCCCCCGAACGCCACAGTCGCGGCCGGCACCCCGGGTACGGTCGCCGTCCCGGGCGCTCCGGCCGCTCCGATCGCGCCGGCCGGTTGCGCAGCCCCCACGGTGCCGGTCTCTCCACTACATGCCGCCAGCAGCAGGGCCACCAGGCCGAGTCCGGCGATGCGGATCATTCTCACGACCACAAGACGTCCGACCCCCACCCGAAGTTGTGTAACGATCCGATCTCTCGAGGACCCGGCGGGCAGACGCGGGCCGCCGGCCGGGAGGCCCTACGCTCCCACCGTCGATTCCCCCGTCTTGGAGGTGCTGTGGAGCGGCTGGTTCCCGACGTCACGGGATGCGATCCGGCGCTGGCCGGCCGGATGCTGGCCACCGTGGCCTGCATCGACGCCGACGGCATCCCGAAGGTCGCCGACGCGGGGGCGTGCCGCGACCACGAGGGCGGCCGCGTGCAGGTCATGCACAACGGCCTGCTCGTCGAGGAGGGCGGGTACTACGGCGCCTGGATGTCCGAGATCATCCGGGCCCTGCGCGGCCACCACGAACCGCAGGAAGAGATCGTCTTCCACCGGATTCTCGAACGCCTGGCCGCCGACGGCGGGGCGCCCGCCATGATCGAGTTCGGCAGCTTCTGGACCTACTACGGCCTCTGGTTCTGCCACACCATCCCCACCGGCCGGGTCGTCGGCCTCGAGCCGGACCCCGCCTGGATCGACGTCGGCCGCCGCAACGCCGCGCTCAACGACTGCGAAGACCGCATCCGGTTCGTCCGGGGCGCCCTCGGCGACGCCCCCGGCGAGCCACTGGCCTTCGAGGCCGAGAGCGACGGGCAGGTGCACCACGTCCCCCAGTACGACCTGGCCTCACTGCTGGCCGAAACCGGCCTGGACCGGGCCGACCTCGTCCTGGCCGACGTCCAGGGGGCCGAGACGGTCCTGCTCGCCCGCGCCCGCGGCGACCTCGAGGCCGGGCGGGTGCGGTTCCTGGTCGTCTCCACCCACCACTACACCATCTCCGGCGACCCGCTCACCCACCAGAACGCCCTGCGGCTCCTGCTCGACGCCGGCGCGCACGTCATCGCCGAGCACACGGTCGGCGAATCCGTCAGCGGCGACGGCCTCATCGCGGTGTCCTTCGACCCGCGTGACAAGGACTTCACCGTCCCGGTCACCCATGCCCGCCACCGCGACTCCTTGGGCGGCGAACTCGAGTACGACCTCGCCGCCGCGCTGGCGGCGCGCGCCGAAGCGCAGGAGTCCGCCAAGGCGGCCACCCACCACGCCGGCCTGCTCGACGAACAGCTCGGGCACCTCCGAGCCGAGCTGGCCCGCACGGCAGCCGAGCGCGACGAGTACCGGACGGAACTCGAGGCCGTCTTCGCCACCAAGCTCTGGCGCTGGGCCAAGAAGCCCCGGGAGATCTACGGCCGCCTGACCAACCGGCACTGACCGGCTCGAGGGCGTCAGAACAGGGTCGCGGGCTCGACCGGCGCCGGCTCGGGCAGGGGGTCGAGTCCGGGCACCAGCGCGCGCACGTCGTCGTGGAACCGGCGGGCGAGTGCCGGAGCGTCGTTGTTGTCGGGGGTGTGCACGAACACCGTCGGCGACCGGCCCTCGCGCAGCCAGCCCGCGACCACCGCCGTCCACGGCCGCCACCCCTCGATCGTCTCCTCGGCCGAGTCCCGGCCCAGGTAGCGGACGACCGGCCGGTCGGTCAGGGCCCGCGTCCGCCGCGGCAGCCGCGGTTTCATGGTCCAGGTTTCGCGTTCGACCTCGCTCTCCGGCGGGCGCCGGAAGAAGACCGTGGTGTCGAACGGCACCCACTCGGCGTGCGCGCCGGCGAGCGTCTCCTCCAGCAGCGACGTCGAGCCGGCGTCGGTGAAGAACCCGGGGTGGCGCACCTCCACGGCGCGCCGGTTGCCGGCGGGGAGCCGGCGCAGGAAGCGGCCGAGGGCGTCGACGTCCGCGGGGCCGAACGAACCGGGCAGCTGGGTCCACAGGACCGCCCGCTCGCCGAGGGGTTCGATCGCGTCCAGGAACGCCCGCATCTCGGCTTCGACCCCGGCGAGCCGGCGCTCGTGCGTGACGACCTTGGGCAGCTTGACCACGAACCGGAAGCCGGGATCGGTCTGCTGCGCCCAGGTTTCGACGGTCGCCCGGGCCGGAGTCGCGTAGAAGGTGGTGTTGCCTTCGACCGCGTTGCACCAGCCGGCGTAGGCCCGCAGCCGTTCCTTCGCCGGCAGCGACTGCGGCAGGAACCGCCCGGGCCACGCCTTGTGGGACCACATCGCGCAGCCGACATGAAGACGGGCCACCGGCGTCAGCTCCCCTCGATCGTGGGTGAACAGTTTGCCAGGTGCCGGGCGGGCCCGCCGGACGCCGGAACCCCGTTTCCCGGCGCCAGGCCGGTTCGAGCGCCTCGGCGAACCGCACCGCCGGCACGGGGACAACTGGGCCGGCGACCGGAAGTGCTTGAAGGAGCAACTAGATGCGAGTAGTAGTGGCATGAGGACCGAACGAGTCCGTTCACTCTTCAGGGGAGAAGCAATGCCACTGGGTTTCAGCCTTCCGGTGTTCGGCAAGGCGGCGGCCACGCCGGGCGGGATCGCGCGGTACGCGCGCGAGGCGGAACGGGCCGGCGCGGCCAGTCTCTGGGTGGGTGACCGGCTGCTGTCGCCGGTCGCGCCGGTGGTGCCGTACCCGGGCTACGACACCATGCCCGAGGAGTTCCACACCGCGCAGGACCCGTTCGTCGCGCTGGCCGTCGCCGCGGCGGTGACCGAAACCGCGGTGCTCGGTTCCAGCACCATCAACGCGACGCAGTACCAGCCCGCCAACTTCGCCCGGCTGCTGACCAGCCTCGACGTCGCGAGCAACGGCCGGCTGCTCCCGGGGCTGGGCATCGGCTGGTCCCCCGACGAGTACGACGCGGTCGGCGTGCCGATGTCCGAGCGCGGCAAGCGGCTCGACGACCTGCTCGACCTGCTCGAGACGTGGTGGACGAAGGACACCGTGACCCACGAGGGTGTCGGCTACAAGATCGCGGAGTCCGACGTTGCCCTGAAGCCCGTGCGCAAGCCGCCGATCCACCTGGCCGGCTTCGGCGAGAAGTCGCTGCGCCGGGTCGCCGAGCGAGCCGACGGCTGGCTCCCGGTCTGGTCGGTGCCCGAGCAGTTCCCCGCGGACGTGATCACCTCGACCCTGGCCAAGCTCCGCGCCGACGCCGAGCAGGCCGGCCGCGACCCGCAGGCGCTGGGGGTGGCGCTGCGGGTGAACCCCGACCCCGGCACGGACGCGGAGACCATCGCCGAGTCGGTCACCCGGATCGTCGAGCTGGTGAACCCGGACCACACGTTCGTGGACCTCACCTACCTGACCGGCAGCATCGAGGAACACCTCGACCTCACCGGCCGGCTGCTCGAGCTGACCGCCAAGGGCTGACCGCCCGGCGCGGGAGCCCCTCGGCGGAGGGGTTCCCGCGCCGACGCGCACGGCGCCGGCTGTTCGAGGTGCAGGCGAGCGGCTACCGGGAACCGACGTCACCCCGGCCCTGACGGCCGGAGCCGACCGGGTCCGAAGTGGACTGTGGTACGGCGCCGCGGAGGAGCGGGGCGAAGGCGACGAGCAGGAGCGCGGCGCCCAGCGGGATGAAGTCCTTGTCGAGCAGGGGCAGGACGATCTCGGCGAGGACCAGCACCGGCGCCCACGGCTTCACCCTCCGCCGGAGGGCGAGGAGCGTGACCAGGACGAGCTGGCCGGCGAAGAACAGCAGCGGCCCGTAGCTGTAGAACGCCGCGTCGACTCCCGGCACGTCCTGGATCCGGGCGAAGGACGCGTCCATCCCGGCGCGGTCGGCGGATCCGAACCCGACCACGAGGTCGATGCCGAACTGGACGCCGACGGCCAGCTCGCCGGCGAGCCCGGCGAGGAACCCGGCGGTGGCGAGGCGGCCACGGCCGGCGATCGTCCACATGGTCCGGAAGGCGTGGGCGAAGAACCCCAGCCCCACGAGGAAGACCAAGTGACCGGCGGTCCAGGCGAGCCCCGGGCCGCGGCTGCCGTCCAAGCCGTCCAAGATCCTGATGACACCGTAGAGGCCCAGGCAGAGCGGGGCGGCGAGGAACGCGAAAGCGGAAGAACGCATGCGGCAGAGTCTCTTCGCGTGCGCTGCCGCGGACAATCGGGGAAACCCCCGGGCGTACCCCCGGCTTCGGCTCAGGGTCGCCGGCGAACGGACTCCGAAAGTTTCGGCCGGAAATCCGTTCTTTTCGAAAGCGGAAACGGTGGGGAATAACCACGATTCCGGTCCGGCGTTTGGTTGAAGTTTGTCCGGATCGGGGATAAGCTGCTGCCACCCTGGGAGCGCTCCCACATGAACCACCACCGCTCGATCATCCGAGAATGGAGGCTCATCCATGCGTAGGCGCAACTTCTCCGGGTCCGGCACCGGACGGCGAGGCCTGCTCGCCCTGGTCATCGCCGGGCTGGCCGGTTTGTTCGTCGGGGTGCCCGCCGCTTCGGCGCACGGGACCATCGTCGATCCCGCCACCCGGGCCTACCAGTGCTGGAAGGACTGGGGCAGCCAGCACACGAACCCCGCCATGCAGCAGCAGGATCCCATGTGCTGGGCGGCTTTCCAGGCCAACGCCGACACCATGTGGAACTGGATGAGCGCCCTGCGGGACGGGCTGCACGGCAACTTCCAGGGCGTGACGCCGGACGGGCAGCTGTGCAGCAACGGCTTGGCGCGCAACAACTCCCTCAACACCCCCGGCCCGTGGCGCACCACCAGCATCGGCAGCACCTTCTCGATGCACCTCTACGACCAGGCCAGCCACGGCGCCGACTTCATCCGGGTCTACGTCAGCAAGAACGGCTACGACCCCACCACCCAGCCCCTCGGCTGGGGCAACCTCGACCAGGTCACGCAGACCGGCCGCTACGCCCCGGCGAAGGACATCACCTTCACCGTCCAGACCAACGGTGGTTACCGCGGACACCACGTCGTCTTCACGATCTGGCAGGCTTCGCACCAGGACCAGACGTACATGTGGTGCAGTGACGTGAACTTCGGCTGACCGCGATCCGCCGTGCCGCATTGAACGGGCAGCGTCCTGTTCAATGCGGCACGGCGGTGTTCTTTTCTGACCGATCCTGAACGGTTCGCTTCGGAACCCTGGCCGCTTGCCCGGGCCGGGTGTTAACCAGTGTCTCGACCATTTCCGGCTGCGCAGGATCCGGGAGGAACGAGCCGATGAGACCGACCCATTCCGTGCTTCGCAGGACGCTGTCCACGGCAGTCCGGTTCTTGGCGCTGTCCGCGCTCGCCGGTGGGCTGCTGACCGCCGTCCCGTCGCAGGCCCAAGCGTCCACGGCCGGGCTCAAGGGCGTCAACTGGGCCGACGCGCGGGACAACTTCGTCAACGGCGTGCTGTACGTCTCCGGGCTCGGTGCCTCGGACACGTACTCCTCGGCCGCCGCCACGGCGAACCAGGTCGTCGGCCAGCTGTACTCGATCACCGGGGGCAACACCGTCCGGATGCCGATCAACGAACCGACGGTCTCCGGCTACTGGGGCACCTACACCGGGGCGATCGACACCGCGCTCGCCAAGGGCAAGGTGATCCTGGCGTACTGGGCCTACACCGGTGGCAAGCCGACGGACACGGGCCGGTTCCAGCAGATGTGGGACACCGTCGTCGCCAAGTACGGCAGCAACCCGAACGCCTACTTCGAGGTCATCAACGAGCCGTACGCCTACAGCGCGGGCGACCTCGACAACTTCTACTATGCCTGGCTGAACCGCTACCCCGGCGTGCCCCGCGACCGGGTGATCCTCGACGGCACCGGGGACGCCCAGAACGTGCCCGCGGTCGGCAGCGACCGGCGGCTCGACGGGACGCTGCTGGCGGCCCACGACTACTCGTTCTTCGCCGGCTACGAAAGCGAAACCGAGTGGGCCGACCACATCGGCGGCTACATCGGGGCGTACGCCGACCGGACCGTCGTCACCGAGTGGGGCGGCCCGATGTCGCCCGGCAGCAAGAACGGCGTGCACTACGACACCCTCGACTACAGCATCCCGAGCGGATCGTTCTTCGCCGACTACATCCGGGGCGTCAGCGCGAAACTGCGGAGCCTGGGCCTGGGCAGCGTGTACTGGCCGGGCCTGCGCGACGGCGACTGGTACAGCTTGACGACCAAGGCGGGCACCGGTGCGGGCATCAAGCTGACGCTGTCGAACCCCAGCGGGCTGACCCGGCTGCGGTACGCGTGGGGCCTGGGCGACGGAGGCGGCACGTACGTCCGGATCGTCAACGCCGCCACCGGGCTGTACGTCGACGGGCTGGGGCGCACCGCCAGCGGCTCCGGCACCGGCCAGGCCGGCGGCGACCCCGCCCGCTACGACCAGCAGTGGGTCGTCGAGAACGCCGGCAACCGCGTGCGCATCAAGAACCGCGCCACCGGCCTCTACCTGGACGGTGCGGGCCGCACCACCAACGGCGCCGTGGTGAGCCAGTACGCCGCGAGCGGCAGCGCCAACCAGCTGTGGTCGGTGGTGACCGACGCGAACAACGTCCGCATCCGCAACAGCAGCACCGGGGAATACCTCGACGGCATGGGCCGCACCGGCAGCGGCACCGACCTCGGCCAGTACGGCGACAGCAGCAGCACCAACCAGCGGTGGCGGATCGTCGCCGCCGGCTGAACCCACCGGAGGGCCGCGCTGCCGGCTCCCTCCGGCCTTTCTGCACCGCATCGTCGCATTTGCCCGCTCATTGCGACCCGCAGGCATGTTTTGCCGACCGCAAGGGCGTCAAACCGTGACCGAGCGGTCCGGCGGCCACGCCGTCGCGGAAGGGAGCGGGGCCATGCGAGCACTCACCGTGGTGCCGGAACAGCGGGGATCGCTGCAGGTGAGCACCGTGCCCGAGCCGCGGCCCGCGCCGGGCGAGTTGCTCGTGCGGGGGCTCGCGCTCGGCGTGTGCGGCACGGACAAGGAGATCGTCCGCGGCGAATACGGCTGGGCGCCACCCGGCCGGGACCGCTTGGTACTGGGGCACGAGTCACTCGGTCAGGTGATCACCCCGGCCGCCGGCTTCGCCGAGGGCGACCTGGTCGTCGGGATCGTCCGCCGGCCCGACCCGGTGCCGTGCGGCGCGTGCGCGGCCGGGGAGTTCGACATGTGCCGCAACGGCCGCTACACCGAGCGCGGCATCAAGGAGATCGACGGCTACGGCAGCGAACGGTGGACCGTCGAGGCGGAGTACGCGGTCCGCCTCGATCCCCGCCTGCGGGACGTCGGCATGCTGCTGGAACCCACGACGGTCGTCGCGAAGGCGTGGGAGCAGATCCAGCGCGTCGGGGAACGCGCCTGGTTCGAGCCGCGGCGGGTGCTGGTCACCGGCGCGGGCCCGATCGGGCTGCTCGGCGCGCTGCTGGGTGTGCAGCGCGGCCTCGACGTCCACGTCCTCGACCGCGTGACCGACGGCCCCAAGCCCCGGCTCGTCGAGGCGCTCGGCGCGACCTACCACCACGACCCGGTCGAAAAGGTGCTGCCGTCGCTCGAGCCGGACATCGTCCTCGAGGCCACCGGCGTCGGCTCCCTGGTGTTCGACGCGATGGCGGGCACCGGCGCGTACGGCATCGTCTGCCTCACCGGCGTCTCCCCCGCCGGCCGGAGCCTCACCGTGGACGCCGGGACCGTCAACCGCGAACTCGTCCTCGAAAACGACGTCGTCATCGGGTCGGTCAACGCCAACCACCGCCACTACCGGGCCGCCGCCGACGCGCTCGGCCGCGCGGACCCGGACTGGCTGGGCGGGCTCGTCACCCGGCGGGTGCCGCTGGCCCGGGCGGCCGACGCCTTCGCGGTGAACGACGACGACGTCAAAGTCGTCATCGACCTCGACGGCGAGCGCTGATCCCGATGGCCCCGATCGAGGACTACGCCCTGCTGGGCGACCTGCACACGGCGGCGCTGCTCTCGCGCGACGGCGCGATCGACTGGCTGTGCCTGCCGCGCTTCGACTCCCCGGCCTGCTTCGCCGCGCTCCTGCACGACGAGCACGCCGGCACCTGGCGGCTCGCCCCGGCGAGCGGCGGCCCCGCGACCCGGCGTTCGTACCGCGGCGAGTCGCTGATCATGACGACCGAGTGGGACACCCCCGGCGGCACGGTCCGCGTCCTGGACTTCATGCCGCCGCGCGGGGAAGCCGCGGACGTCGTCCGGATCGTCGAAGGCGTGTCCGGCCGGGTGCCGATGCGCATGCTGCTGCGGCTGCGCCTCGACTACGGTTCCGTCGTCCCCTGGGTGCGGAACGAGGACGGCGAGTTCGTCGCGGTCGCCGGGCCCGACGCGATCCGGGTCCGCACGCCGGTGCCGCTGCACGGCGAGGACCTGGCCACGCACGCCGAGTTCACCGTGGCCGCCGGGGAGCGCGTCCCGTTCGTCCTCACCCACAGCGCCTCCCACCGGCCGCGCCCGCGGTCCGCCGACGCCGGAACCGCGCTCGCCGGCACAGAACGTTTCTGGGCGGAGTGGATCGGCCGCTGCCGGTACGAAGGGCCGTGGCGGGACGCGGTCCGGCGCGCGCTGATCACCCTCAAGGCCCTCACCTACGCCCCGACCGGCGGCATCCTCGCCGCCGCGACGACGTCGCTGCCGGAACAGCTCGGCGGGTCGCGCAACTGGGACTACCGCTACTGCTGGCTGCGCGACGCGACCTTCACCCTGCAGGCCCTGATCGGCACCGGCTACCACGCCGAAGCCCGCGCGTGGCGTGAATGGCTCGTCCGCGCGGTGGCCGGCGACCCGGCCGACCTGCAGATCATGTACGGCCTCGACGGCACCCGACGGCTGCCGGAGTCCACATTGGACTGGCTGTCCGGCTACGAAGGTTCGACGCCGGTCCGGGTCGGCAACGCCGCGGCGGACCAGTTCCAGCTCGACGTCTGGGGCGAGGTCCTCGACGGGCTCCACCTGGTCCGCGAAGCCGGGCTCCCGACGTCCCACCCGGCCTGGGACCTGCAGCGCCGGCTGCTCGACTTCCTCGAAGGCCACTGGGACCAGCCGGACAACGGTCTCTGGGAAGTTCGCGGGCCGCGCCGGCACTTCGTCCATTCCAAGGTGATGGCCTGGGCCGGGGTCGACCGCGCGGTGCACACGGTGCGGGCCCACGGCCTCGACGGCCCGGTCGAGGATTGGGGGGCCCTGCGCGAAAAGATCCACCAGGACGTCTGCGCCCACGGTTACGACGCCGACCGCAACACGTTCACCCAGTTCTACGGCTCCCGCGGCCTGGACGCGGCGCTGCTGCTCATCCCCCGCGTCGGCTTCCTGCCGGCCGGGGACCCTCGGGTCCGCGGCACGGTGGACGCGGTCCGGGCCGAGCTCGCCCACGGCGGGTTCGTCCGGCGCTACGACGCCGACGCGGACGGAGGTGTCGACGGACTGCCCGGCGGCGAGGGCAGTTTCCTGGCGTGCAGCTTCTGGCTCGCCGACGCCCTCCACGCGACCGGTCGCACGAGCGAGGCCCGCGCGCTGTTCGAGCAGTTGCTGGGGCTGCGCAACGACGTGGGCCTGCTGTCGGAGGAGTACGACACCGACTCGGGCCGGCAGGTGGGGAACACGCCGCAGGCGTTCAGCATGGTCGGGCTGGTCAACACGGCCCGGCAGCTCTCGGGTTCGGAAACCGGCACGAACGCCCCGGGCGAGCACCAGCGCTCCTAGCCCTGCCGTAGCTGGTCGTGAGTGGTTAGGCGGGTTCTTACCCGCCCTACCACTCACGACGGTCTAGCGAGGAGGCGGTGCCGAGCGCCCGCAGGAACGTGTCGACGATGACGTCGGCGGCCTGGACGTCGTTCAGGACCGAGAGGTCCTTTGTGGACAACCGCACCAGTGCCCCCAGGACGCTGCCGGGCCAGCGGGCCGGCAGCCCCGCCCGCAGGAAGCCCTCGTAGGTGGCCCGCTTGAGAAACCGGTCGACCTCCTCGACCGCGCGCTGGCGGCGGGCCCAGATCTCCGGGTCCGAGCGCATCCGGCTCACCTCGGTCGGCCAGGTGCGGTTGACCCTGACGATCCCCTGGACGTACTGGTACAGGGCCACCGGGACCGGCGCCTCCCGCAGGCGGGCGGCCTCGATCGCCGCTTCGATCGCGTCCAGGCGGGCCTGATAGACCGCCGTCAGGAGCTCCTCGCGGCTCGTGAACCGGCGGTACACCGTGCGGCGGTCGACGCCGGCCTCCGCCGCGATCGCCGCGATGCTCGTGGCCGGGTCTTCGGCGAGCATGCGGGCGCCCGTGGTCAGGACCAGTTCGAGATTGCGTGCGGCGTCGGCTCTCACTCTCCCACCCTAGCACTAACTGACACATTGATGAGACAGTTAAGTGCTACACTGATGTGACAGATCGACATAGGAGGCAACAGTGATCACCTACGCAGAACTCTTCATCGGCGGCACGTGGACCCCGTCGAGCAGCACCGAGCTGCTGGACATCCGGTCCCCGCACGACAACTCGGTCATCGGCCGCGCCGCGCAGGCGCTGCCCGCCGACGTCGATCGCGCCGTCGCGGCCGCCCGGAAGGCCTTCGACGACGGCCCGTGGCCGCACACGTCGCCCGCGGAGCGCGTCGCCGTTGTCCGCAAGCTGACCGAGCTGCGCGAGAAGCGCGCCGACGAGATCGCGGCGCTCATCTCCGCGGAGAACGGCTCCGCCCTCTGGTTCACCAAGGCCGGCCAGTCCGGCCTGACCCGGCAGGCCAACGCCTACCTGAAGGCGGCCGAAGAGTTCGGCTGGGAGGAGACCCTGGCGCCGTCGGATCCCGCCGCGCCGTTCCGGTCGGTCGTGCGCCGGGAGGCGATCGGTGTGGTCGCCGCGATCATCCCGTGGAACTCGCCGTTCTCCTCGGCGTCGGCCAAGATCATCCCCGCGCTGCTCGCCGGCAACACCGTCGTGCTCAAGGTCTCGCCCGAGAACACGCTGAGCATGAACCTCCTCGCGGAACTGCTCGCGGAGGCCGGGCTGCCCGAGGGCGTCATCAGCGTGCTGCCCGCCGACCGCGAGACCAGCGAGTACCTGGTCAAGCACCCGGACGTCGACAAGATCGCCTTCACCGGCTCCACCCGCGCCGGGCGCCGCATCGCGTCGCTGGCCGGGGAACAGCTCAAGCGGGTCAGCCTCGAACTGGGCGGCAAATCGGCCGCGATCATCCTGCCCGACGCCGACCTCGACGCGGCCGTCCAGGGCCTGAAGTTCGGTTCCCTGCTCAACAACGGCGAATCGTGCATCGCCCAGACCCGCGTCCTCGCGCCGCGCAGCCGGTACGAAGAAGTCGTCGCCGGGCTGAAGGACCTGATCGAGTCGCTGGGTGTCGGCGACCCGGCCGACGATCGCACGTTCATCGGCCCGATGATCCGCCGCGACCAGCAGCAGCGCGTCCTCGACTACGTCCGCCTCGGCGTCGAAGAAGGCGCGCGGCTCGTCACCGGCGGCCCGGAAGTCCCGCCAGGACTGGAAGCGGGCAACTACGTCACGCCGACGCTCTTCGCCGATGTCGACAACTCGATGCGCATCGCGCAGGAGGAGATCTTCGGCCCGGTCCTGGTCGTCATCGCCTACGACGACGAAGACGACGCCGTCCGCATCGCCAACGACTCCGAGTACGGCCTGTCCGGCGGCGTCTGGTCGGCCGACCCGGCGCACGCGCTCGCCGTCGCCCGCCGCGTGCGGACCGGCACGGTCACGATCAACGGCGCGCCGATCGGCTTCGACGGCCCGTTCGGCGGGTTCAAGGCCAGCGGTCTCGGCCGCGAGTACGGCGCCGTCGGGCTCGGCACCTACACCGAGTACAAGACCATCACCGTTCCGGAAGCGAAATGACCCTCGACGTCTCCCTCAGACCCGCGGTGCGCCCGGCGATGACGGCGCTGGTCCTCGCCGTCCTGCTGGCCGCGCTGGACCAGACCATCGTGGCCACCGCGCTGCCCCGGATCGCCCGCGACCTCGGCGGATTCCGGGACATCGCCTGGATCACCGCGTCCTACCTGCTGGCTTCGACCGCCGCGACCCCGCTCTGGGGCAAGCTCGGCGACATGCTGGGGCGCAAGCGCCTCTACCTGCTCGCCACGACCGCGTTCCTGGTCGCGTCCGCGCTGTGCGGCCTGGCCGGGGACCTGCCCCAGCTGATCGCCGCCCGCGCGCTGCAGGGCCTGGCCGGCGGCGGAATGATCGTCCTGACGTTCGCGCTGGTGGGCGACATCGCCGCGCCCGCCGACCGCGGGCGCTACCAGGGCCGGTTCGGCTCGGTCTACGGCGTCGCCAGCATCGCCGGGCCGCTGCTCGGCGGCCTGTTCACCGACCACCTCTCGTGGCGGTGGGCCTTCCTGATCAACGTCCCGGTCGGGCTGGTGGCCGTGGTGCTCGCGGCGCGGGCCCTGCCCGCCGCGGTCCGGGAGCCGCGGCGCGCCCGCGTCGACTACGCCGGCGCGCTGCTGCTGGCCGGCGCGGCCACCGCGCTGGTCCTGATCACCTCCTTCGGCCCGCGGTGGGGCTGGACGTCGCCGGGCACGCCGGCCCTCGCCGCCGCCGCGATCGTCCTCATCGGACTGGTGGTCCCGGTCGAACGGCGCGCCGCGGCGCCGGTGCTGCCGCCGGCGATGTTCACCTCGCGCACGGTCGTGCTCGCCGCGATCGTCGGGCTCATCGCCAACGTCGCGATGTTCAGCGTGCTGGTCTACCTGCCGACGTACCTGCAGGTCGTCGACGGTGTCTCGGCGACGCTCTCCGGCGTGCACCTGCTGCCGCTGGTGCTCGGGCTGGTCGTCAGCCAGTCGCTCGCCGGGCGGTGGGTCGCGGACCCGGCGCGCGTGCGGGTCGTCCTGGTGACCGGCATGGCGCTGAACGTCGCCGGGCTGCTCCTGCTGAGCACCCTGGCGCCGGGCACCGCGCAGCTCGCGCTGATCGGGTACTTCGCCGTCACCGGCGTGGGGATCGGCATGGTCCCGATGGTCGCGCTGACCGCGGCGCAGAACGCGGTGCCCGCCGCCGGCATCGGGGCCGCGAGCGCGGTGGTCACCTTCGCCCGGTCGATCGGCGCCGCGTTCGGGGTCGCCGTCTTCGGCAGCCTGCTCGGCGAGGACGTGGCCGGGCACATCGGGGGCGCCTTCCTCGCGCTGACCCCGGTGGTCTTGCTCGGCACCGTCCTCGCCGCACTGCTGAAGCGTCCCGCTCAGCTTTCTTCGGCGACGGCGGCGAACAGTCCGGGCTCGTAGGACCCGCCCTTCTGGTGCACGATCACGGCGAGCCGGTTGGCGGCGTTGATCAGGGCGACCAGCGCGACCAGCGCGGCGACCTGCTCGTCGTCGTAGTGCTCGCGCACCCGGGCCCAGGTCGTGTCGGACACGCCTTCGGCGGCGTCGGCGAGCCGGGTGCCCTCCTCGGCCAGCGCGAGCGCGGCTCGCTCGGCTTCGCTGAAGACCGTCGACTCCCGCCAGGCGGCGACGAGCGCGAGCCGGACCGCCGACTCGCCGGCCGCGGCGGCTTCCTTGGCGTGCATGTCGAGGCACCAGCCGCACCCGTTGAGCTGGCTGGCCCGCAGGCTGACCAGTTCCCGGGTGAGCTTCGGCAGCGGCGACCGGTCGATGACCTGGCCGAGGCCCGCGAAGCGCTTGGCCAGCCGGGAGCCGGTTTCGGTGGTGAACAGGTCGAAGCGGGGTTCCATGGGTTCGTCCTCCGGTGTCATGGGCTGGGAACGACCTCGAGACACCGGTGGGGCAGAGCTTGTGACACTCAGTCCTCCGGGACGGCCACCTGGATTTCGACGCGGTGCCCGAGGTAGTCGTCGGGGTGGGTCCGCGCGAGGTGCACCGCCTCGGCGACCAGCGGGCGCAGTTCGGCGGGATAGCGAGCCGGGTCGAGGGTGAGGCCGGGCAGCACGCACCGGCGGACGTCGAGGTCGTCGTTGGCGACGAACTCGCGCAGCGCGGCGCGGTTCCAGCGCTCCTGGAGGTCGTCGAGCCGCTCGAGCGTGGCCCAGTACCAGGCGCGGGCCGCCCCGGCGCGTTCCGGATTCGTGCCGGTCGTGAGGACTGCGAGGAGCGCTTCCTGCGTCCGGCGGGCACCGAACACGCTGCGCAGCGGCTCGACGAACTGCCGGTTGAAGCTGGGATTCGGGTCGTGGACCGCGGCGCGCACGAGCGCGGCGAAGAACGGCTCCGGGAGGTCGGGGTAGTCGGAGTTCCGGTAGCCCAGCGCGCTACGCAGGACGATGCGTCGATCCCACTCGTCCTCGCCGGTCTCGGCCGTCCGGGCCGGCAGGTGGACCCGGCACAACTCGACCAGCTCGGCCAGACAGCGCGGGAAGCCGTCGCTCGCGGCGCGGTCCGGCAGAGGCATGAAGGTCATCGTGTCTTGTCCTTCGCTCCGGCCGGCCTGCTCGTTACCGGACGTATCACCGCTGCTCCCGGCGTGCTCAGAGGGGCGAAAGTGCTCCGAATCGAGGGAGGGACCGACATGTCCGCAACGTTTTCCGGGGGACGAAGCCGGCTACTGCGCAAGCTGAGTGGCGGCACCGTCGCCGCCGTGCTGGCCGCCGCGCTGATGGCCGTGACGTCCGGGGTGGCCCACGCCTCGCTGTCGCAGGTGCAGGACGGGTTCGAGGTCAACCCGCAGTCGTCGTGGCTGGTGGCGACCGGTGGTGCCGCGTCGGCCGGGTTCGACGTCGGGGCCGGGACCGCCCGGTCCGGCCGCAACAACGGCTGGCTGTTCGCCACCGACGGCTGGGCCTTCGAGGGCTTCTGGGTGCCGACGAACTCGGTGCCGGGCAACGCCCAGTGCGCGTCGCAGTTCTACCTGCAGACAGCGGGCGGAGCGCAGGTCGGCATCGAGATCTGGGACGCCTCCGGGCACCTGCTGGCCGGCACCTACCCGTGGCTCAACGGCAGCGGCGCGTACCAGGCGGTCAACACGGCCCGGTGGAACCTCAACGGCGTCAACCCGGTGTTCGTCAAGGCGATCATCGGGGCGAACGGCTCGTCCCGGTTCGTCCGGCTCGACGACATGACCACGCAGTGCTACTGGTGATCGGGCTGTACCATCACTGCCGATGAGCTGGGCGGGGTGGAAGGTGCGGTTGCGGGAGGTCCGCCCGGCGGATCACCGCACCCTGATCGGGTTCGACCGCGCGTCGGACCGGCAGATCGGCGGCTACCGCCACTGGGCGACGCACCGCGGCCCGGCGGGCGACGACTTCCACTTCGCGATCGAGACGCTGCACAACCGGACGCTGGTCGGGTCGATCTGGATCCAGGCCGACCCGGCCGGCGGCCACTTCAGCTACGGCATCGGCATCGGGACCCAGTACCGCCGCTGCGGCTACGCGGCCGACGCGGTCAGGGTCCTGCTGGCGTACATGTTCGAGCTGCAGCGCTACCGCAAGTGCGAGGTCAGCATCAACGGGAGCAACTTCGCCTCGCTGGCGCTGCACGGCGAGCTGGGCTTCCGCGAGGAGGGCCGCCCGCGGGACACGGAACTGCGCCGCGGGGAGGTCCGGTACCCGGTGCTGATGAGCCTCACGGCGGAGGGTTTCGCGGAGCACCAGCCGGCGTTCCTGGCGGCGCGTGGTCCGGTGCGGCCGTGGCGGGGACGCCATTGGCGGACACCCCGGCGGGGACGGCACTGGCGCACCGACCACCTGCGACCGGCCCGCTGAGCGTTCGATCCGCGGCTTCGGTCGCGGTTCGGCCCGCTGCGGACCCGGCACCACCCGGCTCGGCCGACGGGGTCGCCGGACCGGACCTCGCCCGCGACCACGGCTCACCTCGCGAACACTGCCACCGGACCCGGCGGTGACGTCGCCGGGGTGAAGCTCACCACCACCGGGTCCGGGCGGTCGCCCATCCGGGCCCACCCGCCGCGGCAAACCCGCCGCGTCCAGCCAATACCCGGCCGCACCGCCGTGGCCGCGGCCGTCGCGCGGGGCGGCTGGGGGCCGTCGACCACGATGTCGCCGACCATGTCCGGGCGCGGCTGAACTCAGAAAGAAGGCACTCGCCGAGGGGGCTACGGCCAGTGAATGAAGCCGGGAGGCTCGCGCGGAGCCTCCCGGCGTCCGGGTCAGCCGTCCGATTCCGCGGACGGGAGGTACGCGCCCGGCACCTGCTCCGGGGCGTACACCTGGTTCTCACCCGGGTAGGGCAGTTGCCACCCGTGCGTCTGGTACCACGTGAAGTGGTTCATCTGCGCGGGGTTGGCGAAGTCGGCGACCGCGTCGGGGCCGGTCAGCCGCTGGTGCGTCGTCCACTCCTGCCACTGCGCCGCCACGTGCTGCTTGTCCGACGGCACCGCCGAGGACGGCACCGGGGCGGCGGCCGGGTTCGGCGGCGCCGGGGTGTCCGCACCGCAGGACGGCTGGGTCGCCAGGCCGCCCGTCAACGACGTCCGGTTCGGGAGCGCCGTGAAGGGCGTGTAGTCCGGCTTCTGCGTGAACGCCGCGCTCATCGGCGTCGCCGCGCTGTCCTTCTGGTTCATCGGCTTGACGCCGAGGATCTGCTCGATCGTGCGGATCATCGTGATCTGCGAGTAGTAGTGGCTGTCGACGACGCCGTGCTGGGCGTACGGGCTGATGATCTGCACCGGCGCCCGGTGGCCGTCGACGTGGTCCAGACCGGCCTGGGAGTCGTCCTCGACGACGAAGATCGCCGAGTCCTTCCAGTACGGGCTGTGCGAGATCTCGTCGACGATCTTGCCGACCGCGAGGTCGTTGTCGGCGACCTGGGCGGCCGCGTTCGGCGGGCCGCCGGTGTGGTCGCTGGACAGCCAGAACATGTTCAGGTTGGCCGGCCCGTGCTTCTCGAAGTCGTCCTTCCAGATCTGGTAGCGGTAGACGTCCGGCACCGAGGTGTCGAACTTCGGGAAGCCCGGCACCGACACGTCGTTCAGCGACGGGATCGGCGACGACGACACCAGCGGGTAGGCCGTCGGCTGACCGGTGGCCGCCATGTTCTTGGCGTCGCAGTAGAGGTTCTGCCAGCTCGCGCCGGCCGGCTTGGTCAGGAACTGCTGGAATTCGCCGAAGTCCCGCACCGACTTCCCGGCCGCCTGCGCGCCGGTCCAGAGGAATCCCGACGTCTGGTGGCCGAGCGCGTCGTCCTCGGTGTCGTAGCTGCGCAGGTACTCCCCCGCCGACGATTCGGTGTATTCGGGGTTGTCGGCCTGCATGAGCCAGTTGTGGCCCTCGGCGGAGTTCGTGCCGATGTCGTAGGTGTTGTCGTACAACCCGAACTGGCGCTCCAGCGCGTGCTGGTTCGGCGTGACGTTCTCGCCGAACTGCGTCACGGCCGGGTCGCCGTGGCCGCGGGTGTCGTCGCCGAACACCTGGTCGTAGGTGCGGTTTTCCTTGACCAGCAGGAAAACGTGCTTGATCGTCGACGGGTCGCCGAGCCGGGCGGGCACCGGCACCGGACGGCGGTGGCCGTAGTCCTGCGCCACCTGGACCGAGTTGTCCGTCCAGCCGTTCTGCTTGAAGACCTGGCCGGTGTAGCCGCGGATCGCGCGGTCGTCCGGCAGCCGGAACTTCTGCACGCTCGACGTCGTGTCGTGCGTCCCGTGCCCGGCCGCGGTCGTGGGACGGCGGGCGTCGATGCCGCGGGTGTTGGAGACCACGACGTCCTTGCCGACCGTGGTGATCGCCGTCGGGAAGTAGTCCGTGGGCAGCAGGCCGACGTAGCTCACCGGCGCCTGCGCCCACCAGTAGCGGTAGACGGCGACCGCGTTGGCGCGGCCGAGCGTCACCAGCAGGTGGCCGTCGTCGGTCAGCGTCACGCCGTCCGGCTCGTACCCGACCGAGGCCTGCGGCCACGGCTGGGTCGCGATGGTCTGGACGACCTGGTCGCGGCCGGTGTCGATGACGGAGACGCTGTTGCTCGCGGTGTTCGTGACGAACAGCGCGCCGTTCTTGAAGTACACCGCGGTCGGGTGCAGGCCGACGTCGATGCTCTTCGGCGCGGCGGCCGCGTTCGCGAGGTCGATGACGCTGACCGTGCCGCTGGTGGTGGCGCCGGTGAACTGGCTGGCCGGCACCTGGGTGTCGTACGAGTTCAGCGTCGGCTCGCCCGGCTTCGCCGCGTGGCCGCCTTCGTTGCTGACGTACAGCTTGGTGCCGACGCGGACCAGGTCACGCGGGGCGTTGCCGGTGGCCCAGCTCTGCTTGATCGCGCCGGTCGCCGCGTCGAGGGCGACGACGCGGTTCTGGCCGTTGACCGCGGAGTACACGGTCGCGCCGTCGGGCGAGAAGACGGCCTGGGCCACCAGCGCGTGCTTGGTGCCGTCCGCCGGGATCTTCACCGACGCCGGCGCGGCGACCGTGCCGTCCGGGTTCACCGTGAACTTGGTGTAGCCGTCGGTCTGCGCTAGCCACAGGCTCTTGCCGTCCGGGGAGTACGACGGACCTTCCTGTCCGACGTCGTTGCCGGCGATGCGCAGGTTCGCCGTCGCCGAGTTGCCGACGAGCTGCTGCACCTTCCAGCTCTTCAGGTCGACGATGGTCAGCGCGATCCCGCCGTCGGCGGTCAGCGCGGCGAGGTGGGCGCCGTCGGGGCTGACCGCGGACGCCATGATCTTGCCGTTGTTCACGACCAGCCGATCGCCGATCGGCTTGAGGTACTGGTCGGCCGAGACGACCTGGCCGTTCTCGGTGACCTGGCCGACCTGGTCCTGGCCGAACTGCGCGGTCGACGCGACGCCGGCACCGGTGCCGGTGGCGATGAGCACGAGCGTGGCGGAGCCGGCGGTGGCGTAGCGCAGCCGATGGCCGCCCAGCCGGCTTTTCCCGGCACGCCGTCTGCGGCGTGTTACCTGCATCGGACTCATCCCTTCGTGGTGGGAAGCAGCTCGACGTTCGCGTCGAACTGCCAGAGCGGGTTGGGTTGGTCTCCCTCGGGGGTCCGCACCTGGAAGTAGCCGTTGACTTCCTTCGGGCCGTCGCCGTCGGCGACGTACCGCCCGTCCGCGGTGACGTCCAGCTGGTAGATCGCCGATCCGGTGGCCGCGACGCCGGGCAGGTGCCAGGTGACGACGCACCGCCAGTCGTTGCCGGGTCCGTCGGCGGCGACCAGGCCGTCGCCCTTGGTGCACGCGGCCGTGGCCGCCAGCTCCGCTTCGGTGACGTCGGGGCGGTGCAGCTGCCCGGTCTGCAGGCGGTAGAGGTGCGCGAACGCGGTGGCGACCGACTGCTGCACCTTGTTTTGGGTGATCCCGGAGCCCAGCGCGGGTGTCGCCACGGCGACGATCGCGGCGGTGGCGCCGAAGAGCACGACCAGCGGCACGGCGGCGAGCGCCCGGCGTCCGGAGCCTTCGTGGGCGGCGTTGGTGAAGTCGCGGCGCACGAACAGCAGGTACGCCGGCGTCGTCGCGGCCACGGCCCAGGCCAGGCTGACACCGGCCGCGACGAGCAGCGGCCCGAGCTGCGCGGGGCTGGTGAAGAGACCGTTCCACGCGATGAAGGCGTAGCTGGGCAGGGCGAGCCGCACGGCGACGGGCAGTGGCAGCAGCTGGGCGAGCGCCATGGCGAGGGCGGCGACGGCGGGCAGGAGCAGGCCCATCGGCGACCGTCCCCAGAGGACGGACCCGAGCAGCCCGAGCGCGGCGAGGGCCAGGGTCGGAGCGAGCACGCTCACCCAGGCGAGGAGCACGCCGGTGGCCGCGTCGCCGGGAGCGAGCAGGTGCCCGTCGAAGCCGACGAGGGCGCGGTTCCCGGCGGTGAGCAGGCCGCCGGCGGTGCTGGAGACGGCCATCCCGGCGACCAGCACGAGCAGGACGGTCAGGCTGGCCAGCGCTTTCGCGGCGAAGAGCCGGCTCTTGGACCGGACGGCCACGAGCAGGTGCCGCCAGGTACCCAGCCGGTCCTCGGCGGCGAACACGTCCCCGGCGACGACGGAGGTGAGGAGGGGAAGCGCGTAGGTGCCGGCGAAGCCGAGCATGACGAGCGGGCCGGCCCACCCGGTGGCGTTCATCCAGCGGCCGAAGAGGGTGTCGACGGGCAGCGAGCTTTGTTCGCTCACGGCGGCGACGAAGATCGCCGGAGCGAGCCAGCAGGCCAGCACGAGCAGGCGGATGCGCCAGGTGGAGAAGAGCTTGACGAGCTCGAAGCGGTAGGTGCGCGCAAGGGGAACCGGACGGGCGGGGACGGCGACGGTCGCGGTCATCGGGTGGCCTCCTGCCCGGTCAGCGCGAGGAACGCCGCTTCCAGGGGCGACACCACGGGCGCGAGCTCGCGCACCGCGACACCGTCCCGCCCCAGCCGCAGCACCAGTTCGTCCAGCGCGGGCACGAGCGCGCGCACGACCACGCCCTCGGCCTCCCGCGGCGCCTCGACGAGCCGGATCCCCCGCGTCTGTTCGATCACCCGGCGGGCGGCGGCCGGGTCGGAGGTCCGCAGCCGGTAGGCCAGCTCGCCGCTCTCCGCGGACAGCTTGGCCAGCGGGCCGGTGAAGACCACCCGGCCGGTCGCGAGGATCGTCACCTCCGCGCACAGCGCCTCGAGGTCGTCCATCCGGTGGCTGGACAGCACCACCGCCGTGCCGGCCGCCGCCAGCCGTGCCAGGACGCCGTGGACGTGCTGCTTGCCCGCCGGGTCCAGGCCGTTGGCCGGCTCGTCGAGCACCAGCAGCCGGGGCGAGGTGAGCAGGGCCGCCGCCAGGCCGAGCCGCTGGCGCATGCCGAGGGAAAAGCCGCGCACCCGGTCGTCGGCGACGTCGGCGAGCCCGACCTCCTCGAGGACGTCGCCGACGGGGTGACCGCCCAGCTTGGCCAGTGCGGTCAGGTTCTGCCGCGCGGTGAGCGACGGGTAGAGACCCGGCCCGTCCACGAACCCCGCGACCCCGGCGGGAGCGGCGAGCGCCCGGCCGACCGGCGTCCCGAGGATTTCCAGCCGCCCTTCGTCGGCGACGGCCAGGCTCAGCAGCAGGCCGAGCAGCGTCGTCTTGCCGGCACCGTTCGGGCCGGCCAGGCCGTGGATCCGCCCGGGGGCGACGTCGAAGTCGATGCCGTCGAGCGCGACGACGTCACCGAAGCACTTGGTGATCCCGCGCGCTCTCACAGCCAAGGGTGCGTCCACGCGAAGAAACTTAGGCACCGCAAATGACGGGTGCGGGCGACCGAAGTGAACGCTGCGGGAACGGCACCCGACCGGCCGTCACCGGGCCGGTGAAATGTCCGAGTTAACCGGCGCCTTGCCTTGGCCGGCGGCTGGGAAATCCACTGTGGAGGGTCGGATGGTGGCGCGGCGGGGTGCAACCGCCGCGCCACCTCCCGCACCGTCAGCCCGGGGCGACCGCCCGCCCCGTCTGCGGTGAGATCATCCCGGCGCAGAGCCCGCGGCCGGCGAGCGTCTGGGCGATGCGCGGGATCGCGGACAGGGTGTTGGCCGGCCATTCGTGCATCAGGATGACCTGGCCGTTCGTGAGCCGGGCGTTGGCCGCGACGATCGCGTCGACGCTGGCGTTGTTCCAGTCTCCCGAGTCGACGTCCCAGATGATCTGGCGGAGGCCGTACTTCGACTCCACCGACTGGACCGTCGCGTTCGTTTCCCCGTACGGCGGGCGGAACAGCCGGGGTGTGCCACCGCCGGCGGCCGCGATCGCCTGCTGGGTCCGGGAAATCTCGGAATCCACCTGCGCCTGGCTCAGCTGGGTGAGGTGCGGGTGCGTGTAACTGTGGTTGCCGACCCACATCCCCGCGCTCACCTCCGCTCGGACCTGGGCCGGGTACGCGGCCGCGTACTGGCCCTCGTTGAACATCGTGGCCCGTAACCCGTTCTGCCGCAACGCGTTCAGGATGGCCGGGGTGTGGGCGTTCGACGGCCCGTCGTCGAAGGTCAGGCCCACGTACCCGTTGCACGTCGCGGCTTGCGCCGGGGTGACGGCGACGGCGCTCGCCACGGCGATGGCCGCCGTCGCCAGCAAAGTGCTCCACGCGCGCATGGTCAGCCCACCGTCAGGTTGGAGTTGCCGCTGCTCTGGTACCCCTCGGTCGCGAGGATCATGTAGTAGTTGAAGCTGCCGAGGTGCATGCCGGCCCGGCCCCACGCGTCGAAGTGGTTGCCGGTGGTGATGGTGCCGCCGGTCCGCCGCTGCTGGCGCACGCTCCAGTACTGGTTGAACGTCTTGTTGCCCTCGACGGACGGCGCGTTGTAGCGGGTCGTCTGGTAGATGTCGTACGTGCCGCCGTCGCTGGTCACGGTGCCCTTGTACGTCCCGGTCGGCCGCCAGCTGCCCCAGTTGTCGACGATGTAGTACTCGACGAGCGGGTTGGACGTCCAGCCGTAGAGCGACAGGTAGCTGTTGCCGGAGGGGTTGAAGCTGCCGGAGTAGTTCACGTTCCGCCGGCTGCCGTTGCTCCAGCCCTTGCCGGCGACGAAGTTGTTGACGTTGCTCCAGTTCGTCCGGTAGTTCCCGCCGGACCCGAGCGTCATGGAGACCGAGCCGCCACCGGCGGACCAGAACGAGTAGTAGTACCCGTTGTTGTTGCCGGTCTGGTTGGTCGTGATGACGGTGTCGGCCCAGGCGGTTCCGGGCAGGAATGCGGCGATCAGCGCAAGGACGGCGCCGCCGGCGAACATCCTGCTGCGGCCGCGTTTCTTGGTGAGCATGCTTCCTCCTCGTCGAGGCTGGCAGGCGAGCCAGGATGGCCAAAAGCATGCGAGTGGTTCCCCTGGTCGGGCAATAACTTTCGGAAAATTTCGATGATCCCGCGATGCGGGGTGAGCCCGGCAGGCCCACCCCGCACCCCCCTACTCGCGCAGGCCGATCGCGTCGATCGGCCGGGCCCGCAGCGCCACCGTCGTCGCCACCCCGATCGCCACCATCCCGAGCAGCACCGCGCCGGCGATGATTCCGAAGTAGACGGACGGCGGCCCGGCCGGAACCGGGTTGCCCCGCAGCCCGATGTTGAGCAACGCCAACGGGATCACGGCCACCAGCGTCCCCATGACGACGGCGATCCCGACCGTGGCCAGTGCTTCGAGCCGCATCATGCGGGTCACCTGACGGCGGGTCGTGCCCACCAGCCGCAGCAGCGCGAACTCGCGGCCGCGCTGGGCGGTCGTCAGGACCAGCGTGTTGGCCACCGAAATCGCCAGGTACCCGACGATCACGCCGGCCGCCACCAGGTTCAGGTAGAACTGCGCCTGCCGTTCCCCGCCTTCCGGAGCCGCGACGACCGCGGCCGGGGCGACCACCAAACCCGGGTACGGCAACGCATTCAGCGCCGCACCCACCGCGCCCGCGTCGGCGCCGGGCTGCCGCCGGATCAGCACCGAGTCGTCCAGGCGGCCGCCGATGTGCTCGCGGGCCAGCGCGACCGGCAGCACGAAGTCGCCGAAGGCCAGGTCGTGCCTGTAGGTGGCGACCAGCCGCAGCTTCGCCGGGACGCCGTCGCCGAAGTAGAACTCGACCTCGTCACCGAGCTTCTTGTCCAGCCAGTCCGCTTCCGAACGGCTCAGCGCCACGGTGTCGCCGGTCAGGTCGGTGAGCCGCCCGGCGTCGACGCCCAGTTCGAGGGCGGCCCCGGCCTGGCCGCCCGCCAAGCCCTGCGCGGGCGTCCGCTGGACCTCCACGCTGTCGCCCACCGTCGACGCGGTGATCACGGACGTGCGGACCACCGGTGTCGCCGCCGCGACCCCCGGCACCCGGCCGGCCGCCGCGGCCACCTCCGGCGAGACCCCGCCCGGCGCCGTGAGCACGTAGTCGGCGGTCGTCGACCGCGCCGACTCCTGCTGGGCCGCCGCCGTCATGGCCGTCGGCCCGTAGAAGGTGGCGAGCGCGAACGCCACCGCCAGCATCAGCGGGGTCACCGCCGCCGCGACGCGCCGGGCGTTGGCGTGGCCGTTCGCTCCCGCGAGGTAGCCGCTGATCCGCCAGAGCCGGGCGAGCACGGGGACCAGGAACCGCATCACCAGCCCGGTCACCTGCGGGCCGACGACGGCCAGCCCGATGACGATCACCAGCGTCGCCATCGACGATGTCGCAGCGGCGATGTCGCCGCGCAGGAACAGCGGGACGAGCGTGCCGCCGAAGCCGGCCAGCACCAGGCCCCAGCCGGTGAGCAGGCGGCCCCGGCCGAGCTCGCGGCGCTCCACGGCGGCCTCGCCCAGCGCCTCGACGGGCCGGATCGACGACGGCCGCCGCGCCGCCGCCCAGGCGGCCAGCCGGGCCGCGCCCAGGCCGAGCAGGACCGCGGCCAGCAGCGGGAGCGGGCTGATCGCCAGCCCGAAGTCGGCCGGGATCACCCCGATCGCGGCGAACGCGTCCCGCAGCCCCCCGGCGACCGCCAGGCCCAGCACGCTGCCCAGCACGCCGGCGACGAGCGCGATCAGCGTCGTCTCGGTGCCGATGAGCTTGCGGATCTGCCGCGGGGTCGCCGCGACCGCCCGCAGCAGCGCGAACTCCCGGCGGCGCTGGTTGATGGTCAGGGCCAGCGTGCTCGCCACCACGAACACCGCGACCAGCAGGGCGAAGCCGCCGAACGAGCCCGCGATGGCCAGCAGCAGCGTCCGCGTCTGGCTGACGTCGAGGAACTCGATGCTGCTGCGTTCGATACCGGTGGTCACCTCGGCGCCGTCCGCAACGGCACGCACCCGCTCGGCGAGGGCCGCCGGCTCGACCCCGGGCTCGGCGAGGACGCCGATCGCGTGCGCTTGGCCCGGTCGTCCGGCCAGCTCCGCCGCCCGTTGCGGGGTGAAGAACACCGCCGACTGGCGCGAAGTGCCGTCGACGACGCCGCTGACCTTGACCGCCTCCGTTCCGGACCGGGTCGTGATCCGCACCTGCCCGCCGATGCCGACGTCGGCCCGGCGCGCCAGGTCGGCGTCCAGCACGACCTCGCCGGCGGTCGCGGGTGCGTCGCCGCCGCGCAGGGTGAACGGCGCCAGCACGGCCGCGTCCCAGTTGTGCCCGAGCGACTCCCGCCCGGCGAGCACCTGCCCGTCCCGGCTCACGACCTGCGCCGGGAAGCTCTGCTCCGCCACCGCCGCGCGCACCCCGGGCACCGCGGCGATCCGCCCGGCCAGCGCCACCGGCACCGACGGCTGCTCGCCGACCTGCTCGGTGGAGAGGGCGTCGGCGCCGGGCGGGCGCACGGTCTGCGCCCCGCCGACGACGACGGCCGCGGCGGCGTAGCGCTGGGTGGGGACGCCGGCGCGCAGGCCGGACTCCATGAGGACGCCGCAGGCGGCCACCAGTGCGGTGCCGCACAGGATCGCGATGAAGGCGCCGGCGAAGCCGCCGAGCCGGCTCCGGATGGTCTGCCAGGCGAGAGTCAGCACGCTCACCACTCCCCGAGGTGCGTCATCCGCTCCGCCACCCGCTCGGGGGTGGGGTGCGGGAGGTGCCCGGCCAGCTTGCCGTCGGCCAGGAAGAGCACGCCGTGCGCGGCCGACGCCGCGACCGGGTCGTGGGTCACCATCAGCACGGTCTGCCCCATCTGCTCGACGATCGCGCGGAGCAGGTCCAGCACCTGCCGCCCGGTGCGGGTGTCCAGCGCGCCGGTCGGCTCGTCGGCCAGCACCACCTCGGGCCGGGTGACGAGCGCCCGCGCGATCGCGACGCGCTGCTGCTGCCCGCCGGACAGCTCCGCCGGGCGGTGTTCCAGCCGGTTCGCGATCCCCACGCCGTCGACGATCTCCCGCAGCCACTGCGGGTCCGGCTTCCGCCCGGCGAGCCGCAGCGGCAGCGTGATGTTCTGCAGCACGTTCAGCGACGACAGCAGGTTGTAGGCCTGGAAGACGAACCCGATCCGGGTGCGCCGCAGCTCCGTCAGCTCGCGTTCCTTCAGCCTGCCGATCTCGGTGCCGCCGAGCAGCACCCGCCCCGACGTCGGCCGGTCGAGGCCGGCCGCGCAGTGCAGGAAAGTGCTCTTGCCCGAGCCGGACGGGCCCATCACGGCGGTGAACGACCCCCGCGCCACCCCCGCCGACACCCCGTCCAGCGCGGTGACCGCGCCGTCGCCGGAGCCGTACACCTTCCGCACCCCGCTCAGCTCCAGCGCGTACGCGCTCGCTGTGGTCATCTCTGTCCCCTTAAGACTGATCCTTGCGTCCCAAGGAAAACTAGGTCGCGCGCACCGGGACTTCGATCCCGTGGAGGGGTGGATCGGGGGTAGCGCCAGCACCACCACGGCGGTGGGGTGGGACACTGTCCGGGTGACGACCCGCCTGCGCGAGTGCTGGTCGGCGGTTCGCTACCTGGTGGTCGGCGCCGGCACCTCGTTGCTCTCGTTGTTCGCCCTCATCGGGCTGTTCGCGGTCCTGCTGCTGTGCCCGTTCGGCATCGGGATCCCGTCGCTGGCTCCGGCGATCCGGCTGGCGCGGTGGCCCGTGGGGGTCGACCGCCGCCGGGCCGCGCGCGCACTCGGCGAGCCGATCCCCGAGCCCTACCGCGACGGCTCCCCGTTCAAGGACCCGGCCACCCGGCGCGACCTCGCGTGGCTCGCGATCCACGGCGCGACCGGCCTGTTCATCGGCGCGCTGGCGTTCGGCCTGCCGCTCGGCGCGGTCCAGCAGGTGATCACGGTCTTCGTCTGGCCGCTGGTGCCCGGCGGGATCGAAGGCTCGCTGGGGATCGTGGTGGACTCCTGGCCGCGGGCCGGGCTGGACCTGCTGGTGGCCGCCGCCATGGTCGCGGCCACCCTGCAGCTGCCGCGGGTCGCCCGGTGGCAGGCCCGCACCGCGCGGAAGCTGCTGGCGCCCGCTCCGGGCGTCGTGCTGGCGGACCGGGTCGCCGAGCTGACCGCGACCCGGGCGGCGGCGCTGGAGGCGCACGGCGCCGAGCTGCGGCGCATCGAGCGTGACCTCCACGACGGCACGCAGGCGCGGATCGCGGCGGTCGTGCTGCAGCTGGGCATCGCCGGCCAGCTGTACGACCGCGACCCCGAGACCGTGCGCGATCTGCTGGTCAAGGCCCAGGACACCGCGACCGACGCGCTGGCCGAGCTGCGCACGGTCGTCCGCAGCATCTACCCGCCGCTGCTGAGCGAACGCGGCCTGGCCGGGGCGGTGCGCGCGCTCGCCGAGCGCAGCCCGGTGCCGGCCGTCGTCGCCGTCGAGTACGAGACGGGCCGCCCGGCCGCGGTCGAAGCGGCCGCCTACTTCGTCGTCGCCGAAGTGCTGGCCAACGTCACCAAGCACGCCGACGCGTCCCAGGTGGACATCACGCTCGGCGGCACGGCGTCGGTGCTGTGCCTGGAAATCCGCGACGACGGCCGCGGCGGCGCCGACGAGTCCCGCGGCAGCGGGCTGGCCGGCATCCGCCGCCGCGCCGAAGCCTTCGACGGAACCCTCACCCTGACCAGCCCACCCGGTGGGCCGACCGTGCTGCGAGTGGAGCTGCCATGCGGGTCGTGATCGCCGAGGACGACGCTTTGCTGCGCGAAGGCCTCTCCCTGCTGCTGAAAACGGCGGGCATCGAGGTGGCCGCCGCGGTGGACAACGCCGAGGACTTCCTGGCGTTCATCGAGGGCGAGCGGCCCGACGCGGTCGTGATGGACGTCCGCATGCCGCCCACGCACCGCGACGAGGGCCTGCGCGCCGCCGTCCGCGCCCGCGAGATCCACCCGGCGCTGCCGGTGCTGGTGCTCTCGGCCCACGTGGAGACGAGCTACGCGGTCGAGCTGCTCGCCGACGGCGTCGGCGGGGTGGGTTACCTGCTCAAGGAGCGCGTCGGCAAGGTCGAGCGGTTCCTCGACGCACTCCAGCGGGTCGCGAAGGGCGGCACGGCGATGGACCCCGAGGTGATCGGCCGGCTGATGGCCCGCCACCGCACGGCCGACCCGCTGGAGTCGTTGACCGCCCGCGAGCGGGAAGTGCTGGGGCTGATGGCCGAGGGCTACAACAACAGCACGATCGCCGAGCTCCTGGTCGTCAGCGACGGCGCGGTGCTCAAGCACATCCGGAACATCTTCGCGAAGCTCGGCCTGCCGTCCGACGAAGGCGCGGGGCACCGCCGGGTGCTGGCGGTGCTGGCCTACCTGGGCCGGGACGCGGGGTAGCGCAGGCACCACCCCGCATCCGGGTGCGGACGGCATTCTCGCCGTCGCCGCGAGTCCCTAGCGTTGCCGGTATGAACAACGACAACGTTTCCACGCGTCCTTCGAGCCCGGTTCTCCTGTGGCTGGTGCTGGTGGTCAGTTCCGCGGTCAACGCGGCAGGCCCGTTGGTGGGCTTCGGAATGCCGGTGCGGATCGTCGCCGGTGTCATCGCGATCGGGGCGATCGCGATGCTGGTCGTCCACTACGTCCGGCGGCGCCGCTGACCACTCGGCACTCGAACCGCGGTCAGCCGATCCCCGGTGTGGTGTCCCCGGGGTCCTCGAGCACCCCGACCTGATCGGGGTCTTCCGGAGGGGGCATGTGCCGGATGCTGTCGCTGCCCTTGTGGTCGTGGGCGCGGTTGTACCGGGAATCCAGCACGCGCACCAATTTGTGCTTCGCCCCGGCGAAGGCATCGTCCACAGTGGCCGCGTGGTGGGTGACCGCCACCGGCTGCTTGCCACCCGGCCGCGCCTCGATCACGCACTTCTTGTCTTCCGGTTTGCTGCCGCCGTCTTCGCTGAGGTGCACTTCCACCCCGGTCAACCACGTGCCGAACCGGGACAGGCCCTCCTCCAGGTCGGTGGTCACGAAGGTGGCCAGCCGTTCGCCACCGTGGACGTTGTGGTCGGTGTTGACCTGGATCTGCACGAGCACCCTCCAAAGCGGGACAGCGTTGATTTCGGTCAGTACCACGGCGGCGGCGAAGTCAAACGAGCCCGAGCCCCGGCGCCGGCACGGGACGAGATCACAGCAGTTCGAGCCTCTCCGCGAGATCTTCTGTCGACAAGTCGACCGGGATGCGTCGTTTCGTCAACCACGCCTGGAACTCGCGGTGCCGGAAACGCAGCACGTCCCCGTACACACCGATCAGCCCCGCCGCCTGAGCCCAGTCCAGGAAGCGCGCGGGCCGGGGAGCGAATCGGCCACTGAACCGGAAGGTGAGCGCCGCGACACCGTAGAGCAGCCACGGCGAAAGCGCGATCAACATAGCGGACAGGAAGCCGAAAGTAAACGCGATCCGAGCCAAGGACGCGCCGGTGAAGATCACCAGCGGGCCGAGCATGGTGAGGACCGTCGCCATGGACACCGCGGTCGCCACCACGCCGGACCGGACCAGCCGAGCAGCATCGGCGGCACCGACGTTCTGGAACAGCGAGAAAAAGTTGTCCTGACCCGTATACCCCGGGTCTCGGAAGCTCCGGAACAGAGTAACCGGCCCCATCAAGAAAAAGAAAGAGAACAACAGCCAGGCGGACGCAGCGATTGCCGAAACCCTTTTACTTCCGGAAAACATCAATGCGGACGAGACCGTCAGCCCGGCGAACGACACGAGAAATGCGGCATTTCGGCTCAGCTTCCGCAACTGCGTTGCGTTGATCCTCGGCACCCCCACATTCACGCCCATCATCTGTGTCGCGATGGCCGCCAGGATCATCACCAGGTAGGCGAACGGGGTGAACCCGTCTTCGAGCGAAGACCAGCAAAGCAGCCACGTGGGCAGCAGGACGGCACCCATCACGAAGGCCGCCAGTAGCCGGGGAAGCCTGCCGCCGATCCGGTGGATGCGCGGGATCTGGATGTCGATCGATGATTCGGCGATCGTGCCGTGGAGGACCTGGGCCTCGGCCAGGTTCTCCAGCCAGTGCATGGCTCGCTCGGGCGGGAGGTGGCGGTAGCTGCCGAGCACCTGCCCGTTGCGTTCGGCGCCGGCCACGACCAGCAGCTCGAACAGCCGGTCGCGAACCTCATCGACCGTGGTCAAGCGGAGGATTTCGGCGGGTCTGCTGTCATCGGACCGGTACGCCGCGGTCAGCAAGAAGAGGTAAAGCGGGACGGTCATGGCTTGCTTGAGCGGGGTTTCTTTGCCCGACCGCAGTTCGGTGATGATCGGCTGCCACCGCGCGTGCGCCCTGGGCGAGCCGGCCGGATCGGGGAAGCGGTACTTGAGATAGGCGATGACATCCGCGCGCTTCAGCGGTTCCAGCTCGATCACCGTGGCGTGCTGGAGCGGGACGGCCTCCTGATCACCCGGCGGCTTCGTCAACCGGTCGAAGCAGCCGGGACGGGAAGTCAGCACGAAACGCGGCAGTTCACCCGAGGAGAAGTGGTTGAGCGCCCGCACGAGCTCGGCCGCTCGCGCAGGCCGGTACTGCCTCGCATCCATTTCGTCCAAGCCGTCCAGGACCGGCACGATACGGCGTTCCCCGACCAGCCGGGCGGCCATCTTGGCTTCGATGCCGTACATCTCGGTCAACGACCGGACGATCCAGGCTTCGAGGAGGCGGGCCGCCACCGAGCCGGGCTGGTCGTGCGGGCTCCCGCCGGGGTTGAACCTGAGCAAGCTGAGCTTGACCGGCACCGGTTCCCCGGACGGGTTGCCGATTGCCGCAGCGGCCAGATCGATGCACAGGCAGGTGGCCAGGATGGACTTCCCGGCGCCCGGCCCACCCACCACGACGAGCCGGCCACGGTCCAGGTCCGTGTAGTAGCCGGCGACTTCCCGGCTGGAGCTGCGCCGGCCGCCACCGTCGGTGTGCCAGTACACCAACGGCGGTTGCCGAAGACCGATCGTCGCCGGCACGACCTCGCCGGGCACCCCGAGAGCGGCGGCCAGGGCGACCCGTTCCCGCTGAAGGACTTTCCGGGCGAGATCGAGGATGACCGCGTCCGGGATGGCCCCGGCATCGCCGGCGCGTTTTTGACCGACCAGCACCGTCGCCAGGATCCCGAATATTCCCACCGGAACCGCCACGACGTTCGCGATACCGATCCCCGTCGGCCCGAGCACCAGCAACAAAGCGGTGCCGAGAATGGTGATCCCCACACTGACGATCATCGTTAGCCGTCTCACCGGAACATCTTGTCAGAGCGCGGCCATTCCCCGGGTCGTCAGCCGCACCAACCGGAGCGGACCGGCTTCGGCTTAAGGACGGAGACTGCGCAGCATCAAATCCGCGAAGTGCTTCCCCACCTGCTCCCCCGACAGCTCCCCGTCGGCGTGGTACCACATGCCCAGCCGGTGGATGGCACCGAAGTGGTAGTTGATCGCCAGGTCGGCCGGGACGTCGTCGCGGAAGATGCCCGCCTGCTGGCCTTCGGCGACCAGGTCGCGCACCCGCTCGTGGTAGGTCCGCCGCTCGGCGCGCACCTGGACCTGCTTGGACTTCTCCAGCAGCGGGAACGACTGGAAGAACACGGTCGCCGCGTCGAGGTCGGCGATGCTCGTGACCACGACGTCGGCGATGATCGCGTGCAGCCGCTCCGGCAGCGGCAGGTCCGACTCGGCGATCGTCACCATCCGCCGCGTCTGCATCCGCAGCATCGCCGCGTAGATCTCGAAGAGCAGGTCGTCCTTGGACTCGAAGTAGTGGTACAGCCCGCCCTTGGTGACGCCGGCCTCCTCGACGATCTCGCGGACCGTCGTCGCCTCGAAGCCCTTCTCGGCGAACAGCCGCACCGCCGCCCGCACGACCTTGTCCCTGACACTCATGCCGCCACCCTATGTGAGCGGGCGGGCCGGCCCGTGGTGCCCACGAGCCGGCCCGTCGTCACTTGCTCACCAGGTTGACCTGCTCCGGAGTGGCCCGCTCACCGGAGTACGGCGTGATCGCGCCGGTGCCGCGGTCGGTGACGGCCGGTGGCTGGATCACCGTCGTCGACGTGTCCGGGTTGATCTTGAACACGTACGCGCCCGTGTAGCCGGCGTGCGACTCCTTCGAGAAGCCGAACGGCGTCAGGCCCGGGCCCTTCAGCGCGCCGGAGCTCATCGCGTCGACGACCTTCTGCCGCGTCGGGTCCGGCCCGGCCGCCTTGAGCGCCTGCCCGAACGTGTAGGCCTGCACCATGCCGAACAGCACGGTGTTGGTGAACGGCTCCTTCGCGATGTACTTGTCGTGGATCCCCTTGAAGTAGGCGACCCACGGGTCCGACGTCTGCGCGACGTCCGGCAGGTACCCGGTGCCGATCAGGCCGGCCAGCAGCTGCCCGCTGGACACGCTGGCCCCGCCGCGCTTGGCGAAGTCCTGCAGCAGCCCGGACAGCGTCGCCGGGTCCGCGCCGATGCTGCTGACCACGAACTGCGGGTGGTAGCCGATCTTCGCCGCGGCCAGGATGGCCAGCGCGGTGAACGCCGGGATGCACGCGCAGACGACGACCTCGGCGCCGGCCGACTTCAGCGCGGACAGCTGCGGCGTGACGTCGGTGTTGGCGCTGTCGTAGCCCTGCCGGACGACGGCCTGGTCCTTGACGAACTGGTCGAGCCCGGCCTGGGTGTCCCGGCCGACGTCGTCGTTCTGCGTGAAGTAGCCGACCTTCTTGCCGGCGAAGGTGTCCTTGATGTACTTGCCCTGGATCTTGCCTTCCCGGGTGTAGTCCACCTGGTAGCCGAAGGTCATCGGCGCCTTCTGCGGGTTGTCCCAGGCGAGCGCGCCCGAGGACACCAGCAGGTCCGGCACGCCTTCGGCGTTCAGGTAGTCGACGACCTTGGAGTGCGTCGGCGTCCCCAGCCCGCCGACGATCGCGAACACCTTGTCCTGCAGGACGAGCTTCTTGACGACCTCGACGGTCTTCGTCGGGTTGTAGCCGTCGTCCTCGACGCGGTAGTCGATCTTGCGCCCGTTGATCCCGCCGCCGTCGTTGATCGCCTGGTACACCGCACGGGCGCCCACGGAGATCTTGCTGTACCCGGGCGCGGCCGGGCCGGTGAGCGGCTGGTGGGTGCCGATGACGACGGCGTCCTTGGTGACGCCGACGGCCGAATCGGCCGCCTGCTGACCGCCGCCGTCGCTCTCCCCCGCGCCGCCGCACGCGGTCAGCGCCAGGACGAGGGCGAAGAATCCCGCGCCGAGCTCAGTGCTTCTCATGGTTCTCCTTCTGCTTCGCGGATCGACGGAGGAGGACGCCAAGCCGGTGGAAGCCACCTTGGATGCCCCGCGGGAAGGCGAGCACGACGACGATGAGGATCACGCCGTACACCGCGAGCGGGAGGTTGTTGGCCACATCGGTGTTCAGGTGCAGGGCGTCGGCGAGGTCCTCGGACCAGGCCTGGAAGTACACGAGCGCGACCGCGCCCCACAGCGCGCCCCACAGGGACCCGAGGCCGCCCAGCACCACCGCGGCCAGCAGGCTCAGCGACAGCGCGGGCGTGAACGAACCGGGTGCGGCGGTGCCGAGCAGGAACGCCTGCAGGCCACCGGCGAGCCCGCCGCACACCGCGCTGACCAGGAAGGCGAGGATCTTCGTGCGCCCGACGGCGATCCCGCTCAGCGCGGCGGCGACCTCGTCGTCGCGGACCGCGCGGAAGTTCCGCCCGAGCCGGCCGCGGACGATGTTGACCACCAGCACGAGCGCGAGCAGCACGCTGAGCCAGACGATCCAGGTCTGCCAGCGCAGTTCCGGGACGCCGGCGCCGGCCCGTCTGCTGTGGACGGTGAAGCTCAACCCGTTGCTGCCGCCCAGGAAGTCCGGGAACTTCCGGGTGAGCGCGGGCAGGCCGACGGCCAGCGCCAGCGTCGCACCGGCGAGGTACGGGCCGCGCAGCCGGGCCGCCGCCGCGCCGGCCAGCAGCCCGGCCAGGCCGCCGGCGGCCGATGCGAGCAGCAGGTCGGCCCACAGCGGGAACGTCGGCACCCGCCGCACCAGGAGCGCCACGGTGTAGGCGCCGATGAACATGAAGGCGCCGTGTCCCAGCGAAACCTGGCCGGTGAGGCCGGTCAGCAGGGTCAGCCCGGCCACCGCGATCAGGTAGTAGCCGATCGTCGCGATGCGCAGGTTCGTGAACTCGTCGGTGACCAGGGTCAGCAGCACGATCACGGCGAGCGCACCCAGCGCGGCCAGCGCGTGGACGAGCAGCGGCGGCGGTGTGCGGCGCCGCTTCGGCGTTTCCACCCGGGTTTCCGGGAGTTCCGTGCGCACGCTCATACCCGCCTCACCTTGGCCCGGCCGAACAGCCCGCTGGGCCGCAGCGTCAGCACGATCACCAGGATGGCCAGCGCGGCGATCGTCACCATCTCCGGTCCGAAGTAGCCGGACACATAGGACAGTCCGACGCCGAGGACGAACCCGCCGGCGATGGTGCCCAGCGGGTTGTCGAGGCCGCCGAGCACCGCCGCGGTGAGCGCGTAGACGAAGACGCCGTCCAGCACGTTCGGGAAGAGGAACGGCGGCGTGGCGAGCAGCCCGGCCAGCGAGCCGACGGCCGCGGCCAGTCCCCAGCCGGCGGTGAGCATCAGTCCGACCCGCACCCCGAGCGTCCGCGCGACTTCGGGGGCGAACGCGGCCGCGCGCATCCGCAGGCCCAGCGGCGTGTACTTGAACACCACCAGCACCAGCGCGGCGATGGCGACGACGACGAGCACGACGAACAGGTCGTTGGCGGAGAACCGGCCGCGGAAGTCGAAGGCGTACGGGAACGCCAGCGGCTCGTTGGACCAGATCATGCCCGCGACCGCCTGCAGCACCAGCAGGAGCCCGAGCGTGACGATGATCGAGCTGAGCTCGGAGCGGTGCCGCAGCGGCCGGATGAGCAGCCGTTCGGTGACGACGCCCAGCACGGTCCCGGCGACGACGGCGACGGCGAACCCGAGCCAGTAACTGCCCGTCGCCTTCGTCACCGAGTACGCGAAGTAGGTCGAGATCAAGGCGAGGGCGGGTTGCGCGAAGTTCACCACCCGGGTGGCCCGGTAGATGATGACCAGGGCGAGCCCGAGCGCCGCGTACACCGCGCCGGCCGAGATCCCGCCGAGAGTCAGGTCGAAGAAGTCCTGCATACCGGACCGTTCACCTCCATGTAGCCGTCGTGGAGAACCCGGAAACCCCCGGAAGACCCCGGAAGCCTCAGAAACCGAGGTAGGCGTGGCGGAGGCCGTCGTCGGCCAGCAGTTCCGCCGCGGTGTCGACGGCCACCACCCGGCCGAGCGCGAGCACGTACCCGCGGTCGGCGATGGACAGCGCGCTGTGCGCGTTCTGCTCGACGAGCACGACGGTGAGCCCGGTGGTGGCCCGCAGGTCGCGCAGGATGCCCATGATCCGGGCGGTGATCAGTGGCGCCAGCCCCAGCGACGGTTCGTCGAGCAGCAGCAGCGCGGGCCGGCTCATCAGGGCGCGGCCGATGGCCAGCATCTGCCGCTCGCCGCCGGAGAGCGTCGAAGCGGGTTTCGCCGCACGTTCTTCCAGCGCCGGGAAAAGCTCGTACACCTCCCGGCGGGCGGCCGCGCGATCGACGCGGTCCCGTCGCCACAGCGCGCCCAGCCGGAGGTTCTCGTCGACGGTCAGCTCGGTGATGACGCCGCCGCCTTCGGGCACGTGCGCGACCCCGCCGCGCGCGATCCGGTCCGGAGCCAGCCCGGTCAGTTCTTTGCCGTCCCAGGTGATCCGGCCACCGCGGGCGGGCTGCAAGCCGCTGATCGTGCGCAGCAGCGTGGTCTTCCCGGCGCCGTTCGCCCCGAGCACGGCGGTGATCCCGCCGCGCTCGACGGTGAGGCCGACGCCGTCCAGCGCGCGGACGGCGCCGTAGGCCACGGACAGCTCTTCGATCTCAAGCACCGGACGCCTCCTCGGCGGGGTCGCCGAGGTAGGCCTCGGTCACGCGGGGGTCGGCCTGGATCTGCGCCGGGCTGCCCGCCGCGATCACCTCGCCGAAGTTCAGCACCACCACGCGGTCGCAGACCTGCATGACCAGGTCCATGTGGTGTTCGACGAGCACGACCGCCATCCGCCGCCGCAGGGAGCGGATCAACGTCGAGAGCTCGGCGAGCTCGGCGGACGACAGCCCGCTCGCGGGTTCGTCGAGCAGCAGCAGGTCGGGCTCGGCCACCAGCGCCCGCGCCAGCGCCACCCGTTTCCGCACGCCGTAGGGCAGCACGCCGGGCAGCCGGCCGGCGAGGTCGGCGATTCCGAGTTCGCCGAGGGTTTCGCGGGCCCGCCCGGCCAGCTCGGCTTCGTCGCGCGCCGACCGCCCGGCGCCGGCGAGGGCCGGGAACAGGCCGGTCCGGGCGTGGCGGCCCGCGCCGGTCAGCACGTTCTCGAGGACGGTCAGGCCGGGGAACAGGCCGAGGCCCTGCAGCGTCCGGACGATGCCGAGCCGGGCGAGGTGTTCGGGACGGTGCCGGACCAGCGGACGGCCCCGCCACAGCACCCGGCCCGCCTGGGGCCGGACGAACCCGCAGACGACGTTGAACAGCGTCGTCTTGCCCGCGCCGTTGGGACCGATGACCCCGACGACGGTGCCGGCTTCGACGCTCAGGTGGACCTCGTGCAGGGCGGTGAGACCGCCGAAGCGCACAGTGAGGCCGTCGACCACGAGCGGGTCTTCGCCGGGCACTGCCTCACCGAGAAGCGTCATCGATGACTCTCCTATCCCACCATGTGGACTTCGTCGTACCGCGCGGTCGGTATGAAGAGGGTGGGCTGCGGCGGCGGTCGTGTCAAGGTGCGAATCGGCGATACCGGACCGGGGCGAGCGGTCCGAAAATTTCGGCATTCCTGCCGGGCGGGGGAAGTCCTGACGACAAGAAGGGCGGGTGCGCGAAGCGCACCCGCCCTCGGCGACCGGTCGCCGGCTCAGCCGGTGCCGGTCTGCGGAGCGATCATCGAAGAAGCGTCGATCTTCGTCTGGACCACGCCCAGCTGCTGCAGCAGGTCCGGCACCCGCTGGATGCGGCGGGCGTCCAAGCTGGACCCGAAGGCGGGCATCACCATCAGGCTGGCGACGTCCTGGTCGACCTTGGCGTTGCGGACGACGAGCGGTTCGATCCGGGCCCGGTCGACCGCGGCGCGGGTGGCGTTGAGCATCGCGCGCTGGAACGCCCGCAGCGTCTTCGGGTGGTCCTGGACCCACTTGGCGGTGGCGCCGTAGCCGGTGAGGGGGAAGTTCTGGGTGCTGCCGCTGGCGGCGTCGATGACCGGGTAGGCGCCGGCGGTCCGCGCGGCCTGGGTCAGGAACGGTTCCGGCTGGTAGGCCGCGTCGATCCGGCCCTGCGCGAGGGCACCGCTCATCTCCGACAGCGGCATCGGGACCCACTGCACCTTGCCGGGGTCGACGCCGTGGTCGCGCATCACCGACCGGGTCAGCACGTCCGAAGCGGCGTTCTTCGAGCTGATGGCGATCCGCTTGCCCTCGAGGTCGCGCACCGTCTTCACCGGCGAGTTCGGCACGGTGACGACCTCGTTGCTGCGCGGGCTCGCCGAAGTGCCGTCGGTCACCAGCTTCACGTCCGCGGCGCCGCTGCTCTTGGCCAGGAAGAACAGGGTGTAGGTGGACAGCGCGATGTCGTCCTGACCGCTCGTCATCCGGCTCAGCGTCTCCTGACCGCTGGTGCCGACGTCGGCCTGGACCTCGAGCCCCTCGGCCTTGAAGTACCCGCCCTCCTGCGCGAGCCACAGCGGCGCGAGGTCGACGGTGGTGAGGATCGCCACCCGGATCGACGGCTTTTCGACGGCACCGGGGGTGGAGGAGCTCTTCAGCTGGCTGCACCCGGTCAGCAGGACGGCGACCAGCGTGAGCACGGCGAGCCGGCGTGTCGAGGCGCGATGAAGCATGCCACTCCTCGGAGAAGATTATGGGGATCACGGAATACGGCTCGGTCGGCCGTGATCAGCCGGACTGTAGATGACGATTTCCCGGGCCGCAAATGTGTTGCCGAGAAATACGTCACGTCATGTTCACGCGAAAGAGTGACAAGAGGCGGAACGCGTAACCCACTGACAGGGCCGACGAAGCCGCGGGAAAGAAACCGACGTCGATCTTGCGGATTTTGTGATCTTGCCACTCCAGGTGACAGGCCTCGCGCCCCGCTTCGGACCACCGGACCGCGCCACCGAGGCGGCCGCGGTCCCCGAGCGAGGAAGTCCGCCGAGTCGCGGAGTATCGCCGCACACCACCGACCATGCGTTCGCAAACTGATTCCCGCTCAATTCCTCTTCGCTGCAACCGAGCTATTCTGAATTTGCGCCACATCCCGGCGCCGCGCCAATTGCCGAGCCGGAGGACCAGAGCGGAAGGCCGCATTCACCGCGTCGACACCATAGGGCCGAACGGCCGTACCAGGTGCGGGCTGATCGGCTCATCCACAGAAACCACTTGCGGGACAACGAATGGCGGGTCGCCGCCGCCGGTGTTCCCGCGGATCCACCGGCCGGACGGAACGCATTCCCCGGCCGCACCGGCCGGCACCCCGCATGAATTCGTCGAAATCGAAGACCCGCGCGGAGAATCAGCTCGCCGCGTTCTCGGCGGGGGTCGCGAACCGGCGCAGGCCGGGCGTCGCCGCGCCGACCAGCACCACCGCCACCACGCACAGCAACCCGCCGCTGACCAGCGCGAACGTTCCGGACGTCGCGCCGGCGACGAGACCGCCGCGCACGTTGCCGATGTCCGGGCCGGCCTGGCCGACGATCTGCTCGGCCGCCGCCACCCGGCCGAGCAGGGCGTCCGGGGTCGCCAGCTGGACCAGCGCACCCCGCGAGACCACCGAGACCGTGTCGGCCGCTCCCGCCAGGACCAGGCAGGCCAGGCCGAGCCACGGGTCCGGCGCCAGGCCGAACCCCGTCAGCGCGACGCCCCAGACGGCCGAGCCCGCGAGCATCACCCGGCCCGGCCGCGACCGCCGGGTGAACGTCCCCGAGAACACCGACGCCACGCCCCCGCCGACCGCCACGGCCGAGAGGAACAGGCCCAGCGTGCGCGGGTCGCCGGCGAAGCGTTCGGCGTTGACCAGCGGGAACAGGCTGATCGGCATGGACAGCACGGTGGCGGCGAGGTCGGTGAGCAGTGCTCCCCGCACGACGGGCGACCGCACCAGGAAGGCCAGCCCGTCGAGCACGCCGTGCAGCCCCGGCCGCGAAGGCTCGCCGCCGGGGCGCATCGCCGGGAGGCCGAAGACGCCGTAGAAGCCCATGCCGAACGTGAGCGCGTCGACGAGGTAGCAGCCGCCGACGCCGAGCCACCCGAGGACCAGCCCGCCGAGCGCCGGGCCGAGCAGCATCGCGGCCTGGAAGGCGATCCGGTTCAGCGCGAGCCCGGCGGACAGCTGCTCCGGCGGCAGCAGCCGCGGGATGAAGGTGCGCCCGGCCGGCCCGCCACCCGCGACGAAACACGACTGGACGGCCACCAGCCCCAGCACCGCGACCACCGGCACGTCGCCGAGAAACCCCTGCACCGCAAGGAGAACCGAGCACACGGCCTGCCCGGTCGTGGCGGCGAGGGCGAACTTCCGCCGGTCGACCCGATCCACGAGCGAGCCGGCGAACAACCCGAACACGACCAGGGGCAGCGCCTGGGCGAGCCCGACGGCACCGGTCCACACGGTGCTCCGGGTCTGCTCCCAGACCTGGAACATCACGGCGACGAGCGTCATCTGGGAGCCGAAGCCGGAGAAGACGCGCCCCACCCAGAGCCGCCGGAACGGCGCCGAGGCGCGCAGCGGGGTGAGGTCGACGAGGGCGCGGGTCAGGGGCATGGCCGCATCACAGCCGAACCATAACAGCGCTTACGTATTTTCTGAACGGCCCGCGGATGCCGCCTCACGGCTCGGACCCGGCCGCCGCGGGGCCGGTCGGTGCGCGGCCCGCCGGGGTGCGCGGTCCCCGCCGGCCGATTCCCGGCGGGGACCCGGGCGCCGGCTACGCCCCGGTCAGCTTCGGCGCCGGCGCCTGCCCCGCCATGGCGGAGATCAGGTGCGTCGACCGCAGGACGGCGTCCCGCAACAGGGCGGCGCTGTCCTGCGCCCGCGCCGGCGTCAGCACGAACCCGGCGCTCGTGTGCTCCCCCCAGCCGGTCATCACGTGCGGCTCGCCGAACCCCCGGATCGGGCAGGGCAGCGGCGGCGCCACCGGGAGGTGCGCGTCGCTGGCCAGCAGGCTGACGTCGGCGCGGCCCGCCTGCTCCGGCACCGCGCGCGCGGCCCGGGACGGCGGCGCCTGGTGCGCCACGACGAGTGCCCGCGAGACCCCCAGTCCCGCGGCCACCCGGCGCTGGGCCAGCCGGTAGGCGACCAGGGCACCGAGCCCCGCGCCGAACAGCACGTGCGGGCTCTCGAGCACCCCCGCCAGTTCCCCGGCCAGGGCCTCGACCAGCAGCCACATGTCCCGGTAGGGGTGCTCGTCCCGGCGCTCGCCCCGGCCCGGCAGCTCCACGACCTGCACCGCGATCCGCGGATCGCGCCAGGCCCGGTAGCGGCCGGCGGCTTCCCCGGCGTCCGGGAAGCAGACGAACAACAACCGCTGCACGTCGTCTCGGTCCACCCGTGGCCTCCCTCGTCGCCTGCCCTCAGTTGCCGATCCGACCGAAAGCAGGCGGAAACGGACCGGAGCCGAACCGCTTACCGGCACCTTGTTCCGCCGTGACTGCCGGTCTGATCGGCAACCACCGGCACAGTAGGGTCGGGGACGGCACTTCCGTTTCGCTTCGGTCCGTCTTCCGGGGGGGCATCTCGTGCGCTACCGCCTGCTCGGACCGGTCACGGTCCTCGGCGACACGGGCCCGGTCCGCCCCGGCGGCCAGAAGCAGACGTCCGTGCTGGCCGCGCTGCTGCTGAACCCCAACCGGGTGGTCACCGAGGACCGCCTCATCGACCTGACCTGGGGCGAGAACGCGCCGCCGAGCGTGCGCGGGCGGCTCCAGGTGCACATCTCGGAACTGCGGAAGCTGCTCGGCCGCGACGTCATCGTGCGGCGCGCACCCGGTTACCTCATCGAAGTCGCCCCCGGCGACCGCGACCTCGACGTCTTCGACGAAGAGGTCGCCAAGGCCAGGGCGACCTCCGGGGCGGACGCCGTCACGCACCTGCGTGCCGCGCTGGCGCTGTGGGAGGGCACCCCGCTCGGCGGGGTGAGCGAGGCGCTGGCGGAGTACGAGGGCCCCGCGCTGGCCGAACGCCGGCTCGTCGCGCTGGAGGAGCTGTACGAGCAGGAACTCGCCTCGGGACGGCACGGCGAGGTGGTCGGGGAACTGCGGCGGCTCGTCGAGGAGCACCCGTTCCGCGAGCGCCTGCGGGCCACGCTGATGCTCGCGCTGCACCGCTGCGGCCGCACCCCGGAAGCCCTGGAAACGTACACACGGGCACACGAACTGCTGGTCGACGAACTGGGCATCGAGCCCGGCCAGGCCCTGCAGGACCTGCGGATGCGGATCCTGCGCGGCGAGGGCGAACCCGCCCCGGCCGCCGCCCCGGCCACCCCGCGGCCCGCCGAGCTGCCGCTGGACGTCCGCGGGTTCGCCGGCCGGGCCGCGGAGCTGGCCGCGCTCGACGAACCCGGGGACGTCTGGGTGATCACCGGCACCGCCGGCGTCGGCAAGACCGCGCTGGCCGTGCACTGGGCCCACACCGCCCGGACGCGCTACCCCGACGGCCAGCTGTACGTGAACCTGCGCGGCTTCGACGCCGAAGACGAGCCGCTCACCCCCGCCGCCGCGCTCGCCCAGCTGCTGCGGACCCTCGGCGTCGACCTGCGGGACGTGCCGCCCGGCCTCGACGACCAGAGCAAGCTCTACCGGTCGCTGCTGGCCGACCGGCAGGCCCTGGTGGTGCTGGACAACGCCCGCGACACCGCCCAGGTGCTGCCGCTGCTGCCGTCGTCGGGGCGGGTGCTGGTGACCAGCCGCCACCGGCTCGACGAGCTGGTCGCCCGCGTCGGCGCGCGGTCGCTGAGCCTGGCGCAGCTGCGCGAGGCCGACTCCCGGGCGCTGCTGACCGCCCTGCTCGGCGACCGGACCGCCGCCGAGCCGGAAGCGGCCGCCGAGCTGGCCCGCCTGTGCGGCCACCACCCGCTGGCGCTGCGGATCGCCGCGGCGAACACCGGCGTCGCCAGCATCGGCGAGCTGGTCGACGAGCTGCGCGGCGATCCCCTGGCCCACCTCGGCTTCGACGGGGCGGGCGAGAGCGCCGTCGCCAAGGCGTTTTCGGTGTCCTACCAGGCGTTGCCGCCGGCGCTGCGGCAGGCGTTCCGGCTGCTCGCGCTGGTGCCGGGCGCCGACTTCACGGCGATCGCTGCGGCAGCCCTGCTGGAGGTGCCTGCCGAGGAGGCGACCCGGCGGCTGCGCGGGCTGATCGCGGCGAACCTCCTGGAGGCGCACGCGCCCCGCCGCTACCGGTTCCACGACCTCGCCCGCCGCTACGCCGAGCAGTGCGTCCGCGCCGAAGAGGACGAGCCCGCCCGCGACCGGGCGTGGGAGCGGCTGTTCACCGGCTACTGCGCGGCCGCGGACGCCGCCGTCGCCCTCCTCGGCGCGCGGATCGTGGCGCTGCCCCGCGAGGACGCGCCCTCGGCGCCGAGCCCGGTCGTCTTCGCCGGCGCCGCGGAAGCCGTGGCCTGGCTGGACGTCGAGGTGCCGAACCTCTCGGCCGCGCTGCGCCAGGCGGCGGCGCGCGGGCCGTACCCGGGCGCCTGGTACCTCGCCGACGCGTTGCGGCGGTTCTTCCACGACCACGGCCGCCGGGCGGAGTGGCTCGAGCTGGCCCCGATCGTGCTGCGCGCGGCGCAGGACCACGGCGCCCAGCCCGCCGAAGCGCTGGTCCAGCTGTCCATCGGCGGGGCGTACTTCCGCGAAGGCCAGCACGAAGCGGGCATCCGGCACTCGGAGAAGGCGGTGCTGGCCAGCCGCGCGTGCGGCTGGCGGCAGTGCGAGGCCACGGCGGTGGCGAACCTCGGGGCGATGCTGGAGTGGACGGGACGGCTGTCGGAGGCGGTGGAACACAGCCGTCGCGCGATCCAGCTGTTCCGCGAGCTGGAGAACCGGTCGGGTGAGGCGCTCGCGCTGAACTCGCTGAGCTGCCACTACCGGCAGCTGGGTCGCCTGGAGCAGGCGGAGGACTGCTTGGTCGAGGCGATCGCGCTGGCCCGCAAGGAGGACTTGGCGTTCTGGGAGGCGGCCAACCTCGCCGACCTCGGCTGGGTACTGATGGCCACCGGGCGGCCGTCGGAGTCCGGAGAGACCCTCGACCAGGCGTTGCAGGCGTTCCGCGACCTGGGGTCCAGCTTCGGCGAGGCCACGGCCCTGAACGTGCTGAGCGCCCTCCAGATGGCCCGCGGCGAGCACTCGGCGGCCGTGGCGACGGCGGAGGCGGCCTTGGCGTGCGTCCGCCGCGACGGCGACCGCCAGGTGGAAGCGGCGGCCCTGATCGCACTGGGCCGGGCGGAGGAGAGCCGGGGCGACCTCGGTGCGGCGGAGCGGGTCCTGCGCGAGGCCCGGTCGCTGACGGCGGAGTCAGGCCTCCGAGGCCAGCTGGCCGAGGCGGAGGCCACGCTGGCCAGGGTCCTGGCGGCCGACGGGCGTGCGGGCGAGGCGGGCGAACACGCCCGGACGGCCCTGGACGCGGCCCGGGCGGGCGGCTTCCGGGTGGTGGAGGCGGAGGCGTTGCTGGGATTGGCGGCGGTCCAGGCGGCAGCGGGCCGGTCGACGTTGGCGGCCGGGACGGCCCGGGAGTCCCGAGCGCTCTACCGCGCGGTGGGGCACGTGACGGGAGAGGCCCAGGCGGCGGGCTTCCTCGACCGGCTCGGGGACCGGGCCACCGGCTGAGCCACCCGCGCCGCGGGCCGGCTCTCCCGGATTGCCACACCTCCCTCGCCGGCCAGGCCACCCGCGCCGCCGGATGCCGCGTGGCCGAACGCCCCGCTCCGGACTTCCGCACCCCACCTCGGGGACCGCGCCACCGGCTGAGCCGGGCGCGCCGCCGGGTTCCGCGTGATCGAAGCGGCCGCGGGGGCGGGGCGCCGTTCCCAGCCACGGCCGCGCGACCCCGGTCAGCGAAACGGCAACCTGCACCACCGTGACCGGAGGCCCCCGCCGCAAACTTCGGCACCCACCTCGGCGACCAGCCCACCACCTCAGCCGCGCCGGGTGTTACCTCCCCGGGCGTTGCGCGACATACTGAAGGCATGCCCCGTCCGAAACACGTCGCCGCGAGCGATCTGCGCCTTCCGGACGCGCTGCAGCCGGGGCGGCCCAAGGGCGATCAGCTGCGCGAGATCCTGGAAAGCGTCGCCACGGAGGCCGGGCCGGGGCGGCTGATGCCGTCCGAACGGTTCCTCGCCGAGCACTTCCAGGTCGCCCGCGGCACCGTGCGGCAGGAAGTCAACCGCCTGGTCGCGGACGGCGTCCTGTACCGCCAGCACGGCACCGCGACCTTCACCGCCGAACGGCAGGCCGCGCACATCGACATGCTGACCTCGTTCACCGAGGACATGCAGGCCCGCGGCGTCGTGCCGAAGACGAAGGTGCTGCACGCCGAAGTCGAAAGCGCGGGCCCGCGCATCGCCGGGCGGCTGAACGTGCCGCCGGGCGCCCGGGTGTTCCGGCTGGAACGCCTCCGCTACGTCGAAGACGAGCCGTTCGCGGTCGAGCGCACCAACCTGTCCGTCGACCGCTTCCCGGACATCGAGCTGTTCGACTGGGAGACCCAGTCCCTGCACCGCACGATCGAGGAACGCTGGGGCGTGCGCCCGGAGTGGAACGACACGGCGATCTCCGCGGTCCTGCCGAACAGCCACGACGCCGCCCTGCTCGGCATCGAGGCCACCCAGCCGTGCCTGATCATCGAGGGCACGCTGCACGACCAGAGCGGCGGCGTCATCGAAGCGGGCCGGTCGCTGTACCGGGCCGACCGCTACACGGTCTTCACCCAGGCCCGGCGCAGCCCGGCGTCCTGAAAAACCCCGCCTAGCAGCAGCCGGCCTGGTGCGCCCGCAGCACCTTCAAGCAGTGCTCCACCAGCGCGTCCGCGGCCTCCGGGCCGAACAGCGTCACGTACGACTCGTAGATCCCGTCGCGGTGGCCGTCCGCGTCCGGCAGATAGCCCAGGTACCCGTCCGTGTAGCCGATCACCCGGGTGTGGCGGAACGGGCTGCCGCGGCGGATGCGCAGGCCCAGGGACGCGAACAGCTCGAACGGGGTGTGCAGCCAGGCGATCTCGCCCAGCGACACCACGCTGACCGGCACCTCCGCGCAGCCCGTCGGCCGGCCGCCTGCCGCCATCGTCGCCAGCATCGCGCAACCCTCGTACCGGGTTTGCGCGATGCGGACCGCCGGGTGGTCCTCGCCGTGGTGGGCCAGCTCGCGCTGCCACTCCTCCTCCGCCACCTGCCGCAGCTCCAAGCTGTCCTCCAGGGACGGGATGTCGCGGTAGGGCAGGTGCAACGTCGACCGCGTCAGCCGCACCGGGCCGGCCGTCGCGGGCGGGGGCGACACCGCCGCCAGCGTGCGCGCGATCGACGTCGCCAGGTGGCCGCCGAGCGTGCGGACCTCGGCGTGGTCGCGGCCGCGGCGGACGAACCGGGAGCTGGCGTCGCCCGCCGCGCCCTGCAGGAACGCCGCGACCGGCTGGCCGATCAGCGTGGCCAGCTCGCGGCGGGTCGCGCCCGGCCAGTCCGCCGACCAGGCGAGGTTGTCGGGGCCGAGCACCGTGGGGTGGCTGGCGTAGTCGAACAGCAGCGCGGCCGGCGTGCCGTCGTCGCGCCGCAGCTCGAGCACGCCGAACGACGTGTCGTGCGGTCCGTCCGGCCGGTAGCGGTTGCCGCCGACGGCTTCGGTCGAACCCGCGTGCCAGCGCGCCCGGACCCGGCCGCGGCCGGCGCGCAGCCGCAGCGCCGCGCCGGTGACCTTCTCCGCCATGCCGCCGACCAGCCCGGCGTCGCGCTGCCCCGGCAGGCCGGGGTGCAGCGGGCCGGTCCAGCCCTCGGGCCCGGAGTGCGTGTGCGACGCGCAGACGAGCACCCGGTCCGGGTCGATGCCCACCGCCGCGGCGACCGCGTCGGCCAGGGTGCGGGTGAGCCCGGCGTCGACCGCGAGGGCGTCGAGCGCCACCCACACCACGCCGGGGTCGTCCTCGGTGGACAGCCAGATCAGCGACGCCTCGAGGTCGTCGTGCGTGCCGGTCGCGACGCCGTGCCGGGCCAGGTAGCCGCCGAGCGGGTGCCCGGGCCCCGGCGTGATCCGGACGTCTTGCGCGGCGAGCAGGAGCGCGGCGGTCACCAGGTCGATTCCAGGACGTCGACGACGCCGTCGCGGCCGGCGGCGCGAGCCACCCCGGCGAGCACGGTGACGTCGTCGGTCGTGTGCAGCAGGACTTCCAGCAGCATCGGCAGGTTGAGCCCCGAGACCAGCTGGAGGCGCGGGTGCCCGGCCGCGAGCGTGCGGACGGCGTTGAACGGCGAGCCGCCGTGCAGGTCGGCGAGCACCAGCGCGCCGTCGGCCTCGCCGGCCAGCTCGAGCACGCGGTCGCCGAACTCCTCCGGGCTGTCGCGCGGGCTCAGCTCGCAGACCTTGAGCCGCGCCTGCGGGCCGAGGATCATCTCGGCGGCCTCCCCGACGCCGGAAGGCAGGCGGCCGTGTCCGGCCAGGATGATCGGAACGGACATGGCGGACTCCCCTACTGTGTCGTTTGTCAGCAATCCGACCACAGTCACGGCCGGATGGCTTTCGTGGCAAAGGTTCCTATCGCTCGAAGGGCGGCCTGCTTTTGGCCGGATTGCTAACTCTTCGCCGGGGCCGACGGCGCGAACCAGCCGAGCCACCCCAGGACGACCCCGGCGACGACGACGATGCCGATGACCCAGACCGGCCGCAGCCGCGCCTTGACCGTCAGCAGGTAGACCCCGGCGGTGACGAGCACCGGGAGCAGGAACGGGAGCAGCTCGTCGAGCCGGTCCTGGATCGCCACCGACTGCGTCACCGGCTGCCCCTGGACCGTGGTGGTCTGCCGGTAGGTCAGCGTGGTGACGACCTTGACGATCGACGGGATGAACCCGCCGAGGACGACGAACCCGAGCACGGTCGCCCCCTGGGCGACGCGCGCGAGCGCACCGGCGGCGAGGTGCCCGGCCAGCCGCTTGCCCTCGCGGTAGGCGAACCCGAACTGCCAGCGCCGCACCAGCGCGTACGGCACGAGGACCATGACGGCGGCGAACGCGGGGCCGAGCCAGTTGCCCTGCAGCGCCCACGACGCGCCCATGGTGAAGACGATGCTGTTGTACAGGGCGAAGACGAGGGTGTCGCCGATGCCGGCCATCGGCCCCATCAGCGCGACCTTCGTGCTCGCCGCCGATTTCGGCGTGCCCGCCTCCTCCAGCGCGACGCTGGAGCCGAGGATCAGCGGGCCGCCGACGAGCACCGAGGTGTTGAAGAACTGCAGGTGCCGCTGCAGGCCGGCGACGTAGTCGGCCTTCGCCGGGTACAGCCGGCGCAGCACCGGCTCCATCGAGTACGCGAACCCGAGCGCCTGCATCCGTTCGTAGTTCCAGGAGATCTGGCTCGACCAGAAGTACCGGCGGAACACCCGCCGCAGGTCCTGTTTCGTCAACCGGGGGTCCACTGTGGACTCTTCGGTGGACTCTTCGGCGGTGTCTTCGGGGACGGCGAGCACCGGCTCGTCGCGTTTCAGCGTCACGAACAGCATCGCGACCGCGACGCCGATCAGCGCGATCCCCAGCACCGGCAGGTGCAGGTAGGCGAACCCGACGAACCCGATGAGCAGCAGGTACCAGTACCGCGACAGCTCCATCATGCCGAGCAGCAGCGCGAAGCCGACCGCCGGCAGCAGCGACCCGGCCAGCGTCATGCCCTGCACGAACCCGGCGGGGATGCTCGCGGTGATGTCCTTGACCAGCCCGCCGGACGCGGCGAGCGCGGCCAGGAACGTCGGCACGGCGCGCACGGCCACCCACGGGATCAGGCTGACCCAGTGGATCATCGCCAGGCCGCGGGCGTTGCCGTCGGCGGCGTAGCCGTCGGCCCGGTGCACCAGGCCGGTGGTGACCATCTTGCCGACCGGGTCCAGCGCCGAGAGCAGGATCGCGGCCGGCAGCCCGACGCCGATGCCGATCGCGGCCTGCGCGGCCGGAGCGCCGGCGGCCCCCGCGGCGAGCGCGGTGCCGACGATCGCGCCGGTCTGGTAGTCCGGGATGGTGGCGCCGCCGTAGGTGTAGACACCCAGCGCCGCGAGCTCCAGCGTCGCGCCGATCAGCAGGCCGAGCAGCGGGTGGCCGGTGATCAGCCCGGCCACCGAGCCGGCGATGAGCGGACGCTGGGCGTAGATGAGGAACGGGCCGAGCCCGTCGTAGGTGCAGTAGATCGCCCAAAGGGTCAGGGCCAACGCGACGAGCATGCTGGAGCTATAGCCCTTTCCGGTCGAGCAGCGAGACGAAATCGGCGGGCTTGTCCTGCGGCAGCAGCTGCGTGACCAGCGGGACGCCCGCGGCGGCGAGCTTGCGGTAGGCGTCGGCCTCGTCCGCGGTGACCGCGACCGAGCGGGTGACCATGGTGTAGGAATCACCCGGCCGGGGGGCCACGTTGCCGACGTTGACGACCTCGGGCCGCAGCCCGCCCTCGACGAGGCGGAAGACGTCCTCGGGGTGCTTGGCGATGATCATGACCGCGGCGCCGGCCTCGGAGGCCAGCGTGGCCTCGACCGACAGCACCTCCGTGGGCAACCCCCGGGCGGCCTGCGGGAGCAGCATGCGCTGGAGGTCGTCGGCGGCGACGTCGTCGTTGCAGACGACCAGGCGGCGCACGCCGAGGCGGCGGGTCCACGCGACGGTGACCTGACCGTGGATCAGCCGGTTGTCGATCCGGAGATGTGCCCCCGTCATGTTTCTCCTCCCGGACGGCAGGAGACATACTGGTTCGTACCAGTATCTGTGTCAACACTGCCGGTGACCGGCCTTCGCGCGGCCGACGGAAGGACCCCTCAGACCTTCCGTCGGCCCACCGGCGCGAAGTCCCCCTGGTTTTCCCTTCCCGGACCCTCCCATAAAGGTATATACCAGTATGGACGCTCGTGATCGACTGTCAAGACCTTTGGCCCGATACCATCGGAAAAATTCTCGACCGATCAGCCGATAGAAATTAAAAGAATTCCCGGGCTCGGACACCCGCCGCCCGGCACGGCCGCGACCAGGGCCCCGGCACCGGCCGCCTCCCGGGAGAACATTCGGGGAGAACCCGCGCAACCTGACCCGGTCACCGTCGTTAACCGCATCGTCCGTTCAGGGGAGGAAAGCATGCCGGCCGTCAGATCGAACATCGTCCCGCTCCGGCACGCGCGGCCCGGAGTGGTGGCGTACGTGAAGAGCCCGGCCGAGTGGTTCGTCGCGAACAGCGGCTGGATCCAGGGCACCGAGGGCGTCGCGCTGATCGACACCTGCGGCACCGAGCAGGCGACCCTGGAGCTGCTGCGCGACGTCCGCAAGTACGCCGGCGACCAGGAGCTCACGGTCGTCATCACGCACGCGCACGGCGAACACCACAACGGACTCGGCGTCGCCCTGCGTGACGGCGGCACCGCGCTGGCCGCCCCGGGCAGCCTCGAGCAGGTCAAGGCCGGGCCGCAGACCTACGGCAACGTCTTCACCTGCACCCGCTGGGGCGTGCTCGAGCCGCCGGAGCCGGACGCGGTCCGCCCGGTGACCGGCCGGTACCGGCTGGACCTCGGCGGCGCGGCCGTCGACGTCGTGGCGGTACCCGGCGTCGCGCACACGGCGGGCGACCTGGTGGTGTACGAACCGCGGTCGGGCACACTGTTCACCGGCGACCTGGTGGGCATCGGCGACACCCCGATGGCGGTGCAGGGTTCGATCCCCGGCTGGCTCGACGCGCTCGACTGGCTGCAGGACACGTTCCGCCCGCGCATCCTGGTGCCCGGCCACGGCCCGGTGGCGAACCCCGGCCACACGGCCTTCCACGGGATGCGTGTCTACCTGGAGTGGCTGCTCGAGGCGACCGCGCGCCAGTCCAACTTCGGGAAGCTGGCGAAGCAGGCGTCCCTGCGGTGGCCGTCGTGGCGCAACCCGGAGCGGCACATCGGGAACCTGATGCGCGCGTACGCCGACCAGCACGGCCGCAAGCTCGACGTCGACCTGGCGATCGACGCCGTGCTGGCCGCGGCGGGCGGGCGGATCGACCTGGACCCGCTGCTGGACAGCGAGCCGGTCCGGCAGATTTCCTAAGCGGCTCTTCTAGGCGACCGAGCCGCCGAGGCTCTCCAGCAGCGTCCGCAGCGTCGCCGCCAGCTCCGCGCGCTCCCCGGCGTCCAGCGCGGCCAGGATCCGGTGCTCCGTCTCGACGTGCTCCGGCAGCGCCCGGTCGATCACCTCGCCCCCGGCTTCGGTCAGCCGCACGCGGACCCCGCGGCCGTCCGCCTCGTCGGGCGTGCGCTCCACCAGTCCCCGGGCCTCCATCTTGTCCAGGCGCTGGGTGATCGCCCCGGACGTCACCATCGCCGACCGCATCAGCTCGGTCGGGGTCAGCCGGTAGGGCGGCCCGCTGCGGCGGAGGGTCGCGAGGACGTCGAAGGTCGCGCGGTCCAGGCCGTGGCGGGCGAACGTGCGGCGCAGCTCGGCGTCGACCAGTGCGCTCAGCCGGGACAGCCGGCCGATCACCGCCATCGGGGAAACGTCGAGGTCGGGGCGCTCGGCGTGCCACTGCGCCAGTACCCGGTCCACGTGGTCGGCCATCTTCACAGCGTAACCGATTCCTTAGCGGTAAGTGAAAAGTCGCTTTTCGGGGGGTCCGGGTGGCGAAGCCCCCGGCCCGGGGCGAAGCCCCGGATGTCACAGCTGGCCAGTTACCTTAGCGCTGAGGTAATCTGTCTTAGTGCTAAACAAACAGCTCCTCTTCACCGCACTGGCCCCGGCCATCTGGGGCACCACCTACCTCGTCACCACCGAGTTCCTGCCCCCCGACCGCCCGCTGCTCGCCGCCGTCATCCGGGCGCTGCCCGCCGGGCTGCTGCTCGTCGCGCTCACCCGCCGCCTGCCGAAGGGCGACTGGTGGTGGCGCTCGCTCGTGCTCGGCACGCTGAACATCGGCGCGTTCCTCGCCCTGCTGTTCGTCGCCGCCTACCGGCTGCCCGGCGGGGTCGCCGCCACCCTCGGCGCCCTGCAGCCGCTGCTGGTCGCGGGCCTGTCCACCGGCCTGCTCGGCGAACGCCTGACCCGGCGCACCGTGCTCGCGGGCATTGCCGGGGTCGCCGGCGTCAGCCTGCTGGTGCTGCAGTCCACCGCACGCCTCGACGCGATCGGCGTCGCCGCCGCAGCCGGCGGTGCCGTCGTGATGGCCACCGGTGTCGTGCTGAGCAAGCGCTGGACCTCCCCCGCGCCGCTGCTGGCGACGACCGGCTGGCAGCTCGTCGCGGGCGGCCTGGTGCTCGTCCCGGTCGCGCTGGCCGTCGAAGGCGCTCCGCCCGCGTCGCTGTCCGGCGCGAACCTCGCCGGCTACGCCTACCTCGCGCTGGTCGGCGCCGCGTTCGCGTACGCGTTGTGGTTCCGCGGGATCCGCGCGTTGTCGGCCACCCACGTGACGTTCCTCGGGCTGCTGAGCCCGGTCGTCGCCACCCTGCTCGGCTGGCTCGTGCTCGGCCAGCGGCTGACGCCGTGGCAGCTGCTGGGCGCCGCGATCGTGCTGGCCGCCGTCGTGGTCGCCCAGCGACGGCCGCTGGGCCGGACGGGGGCTGATAATTATCAGCCTTTGACAACCGCTCACCGGGCCACGGACGCTGAAATGGTCTGAACAACTTGCGATCATCAGCCTCGACGAGGAGGCGCCCGTGCGCACGAAAACGTCCGTCCGGCAACGGCTTGCGGTGCTGGCCGCGGCGATCGCGGTGGTCACCGCGATCGCCCCCGCCGCCGAGGCGGTGCCGGCCACGATCCCCCTGAAGATCACCAACAACTCCGGGCGCGGCGACCCGGTCTACCTCTACGACCTCGGCACGAACCTGGCCACCGGCCAGCAGGGCTGGGCCGACGCGAACGGCGGGTTCCACGCCTGGCCCGGCGGCGCGGTGCCGCCGATCCCGGCGCCCGACGCGTCGATCCCCGGCCCCGCGAACGGCCAGTCGATCACCATCCGGATCCCGAAGTTCTCCGGTCGGATCTACTTCTCCTACGGGCGGAAGCTGGTCTTCAAGCTCGCCACCGGCGGCCTGGTCCAGCCGGCGGTCCAGAACCCGTCGGACCCGAACGTCGACATCCTCTTCAACTGGTCGGAGTACACGCTCAACGACGGCGGCCTCTGGATCAACAGCACCCAGGTGGACATGTTCTCCGCGCCGTACGCGGTCGGCGTGCAGCCCGCCGGCGGCACCACGAAGAGCACCGGGCACCTGAAACCGGGCGGCTACAACGGGTTCTACACCGCGCTGCGCGGCCAGCCGGGCGGCTGGGCCAACCTGATCCGCACCCGGTCCGACGGCACGGTCCTGCGGGCGCTGGCCCCGAGCCACGGCATCGAGACCGGCGCGCTGCCCGCGACCGTGCTGCAGGACTACATCAACCGCGTCTGGACGAAGTACAGCTCGTCGACGCTGACCGTGACGCCGGTGGCGGACCAGCCGACCGTGAAGTACTACGGCCGGGTTTCCGGCACCACGATGAACTTCACGAACACGTCCGGCGGGTTCGTGACGGCGTTCCAGAAACCGGATTCCGACAGCGTCTTCGGCTGCTACAAGAACCTCGACGCGCCGAACGACGTCCGCGGCCAGATCTCGCGCACGCTCTGCGCGGGCTTCAACCGTTCAACGCTGCTGACCAACGCGAACCAGCCGGACACGAGCTCGGCGGCCTTCTACCAGGACGCCGTGACCAACCACTACGCGCGCAAGATCCACGCGCAGATGGCCGACGGCAAGGCGTACGCCTTCGCGTTCGACGACGTCGGCCACTACGAATCCCTGGTCAACGACGGCAACCCGGCAACGGCTTACCTGACGCTGGATCCGTTCAACTAGAGCTTGACGAAGACCGGCGCCACCGGCGTGTCCCCGAGCAAGTCGCCCGGGGGTGCGCCGGTGCTCGCCGGCACCGGCTGCGCCCGGCCCTTCACCTCCACCACCGGCTGCCCGCAGGCGACCAGTTCCACCACCAGCACCGGCACAACGAGCAACACCCGAATGCGCATGACCGGCTCACCCCGATCCGTCTCCACCACTCCCACCGGGCACACGACGGCCACCGGCGACCCGGTTCAGGTATTTCCCGCGCTCTCACCGGATCGGAGGAGTGGGGGGAAGACGCGAAGGAGTCCCCCGATGGCGTACGGGTCCGAAGGGCTGCTGTTGGTTAGGCTGAGCGGGTCAAGCGGAGGTGAAGTGGACACCACGACCCTGCTCGAGGCGGCCGCGCGCGGCGACCAGGCGGCGTGGGACGCGCTGGTCGACCGGTACGCCAGCCTGCTCTGGTCGATCGCCCGCGCCCACCGGCTTTCCGACGCCGACGCGGCCGACGTCGTGCAGACGACGTGGCTCAAGCTCGTCGAAAACCTCGGCCGGATCAAGGAACCGGAGCGGCTGCCCGGCTGGCTGGCCACCACCACCCGGCACGAGTGCCTGCGCCAGCTCCGCCGCACTGACCGGGAGCGCCCGGCCGACGACCAGGTCTGGCAGAACGAGCCGGCTCCCGGCCCGGCCGTCGACGCGGCCCTGCTGCTGGGCGAGCGCGACGCCGCGCTCTGGCGCGCGCTGGACAAGCTGTCCGACCAGTGCCGGCGGCTGCTGCGCGTGCTCATGGCGACGCCCCCGCCGTCGTACGCGGAGGTCGCGGAGGCCCTCGACATGCCGGTCGGCAGCATCGGCCCGACCCGGCAGCGCTGCCTGGGCCGGCTGCGCGCGCGGGCCGGCCACGCCGGGCTCGGAACGGAGGACCGGGCATGACCACCGACGACGAGCTCATGGACGTCCTGCGCGCGGCCGCGGCACAGGCGGACCCGGTGCCGGACCTCGTGCTGCGCCAGGCCCGGGCGGCGCTGACCACCCGGGACCTCGACGCCGAGCTGGCCGCCCTGGCCTTCGATTCGGACCTGGCGGAAGCCGGCGCGGTGCGCACGGCGGGCGACGACGTCCGGCTGCTGTCGTTCGAGTCGGCGCGGGTGTCGGTGGAGCTGCAGGTCGAGTACGCGGGCGGCCGGGTCTCGCTGCGCGGCCTGATCACCGGCGCGACGGGCGACGCGGTGATCGAGGTGGCGGGCGAGCGGCACACGAGCCCGATCGGCGCCGAAGGCTGGTTCACCGCGGCGGGACTCCCGCGCGGAGCGACCCGCGTGACGGTGACCGCCGCGGACGGCACGACGGTCACCACCGGCTGGGCGAGCCTCTAAGCAGGCATCGAAGCCACGAAGGGCCGTTCCTGCTGCCCGTTGACGTCCCAATAGGTCACCTTCGAGCTGTTGTCCAGCACGTCTTCGGCCGCCCGCCGGGCGGTCATGCCCCGGTTCGCGGCCATCTTCGCCGCGATCCGGCCGGTCACCGTGGCGGCGGCGAACGAGGTTCCGCTCCAGACCGCGTAGCCGTTGAACCGGGGCTCGCCGTCCGCGGTCTGGTTCGGGAAGTCCCCGTGGAAGTACGGACCGACCACGTCGACCCCGTCCGCGTAGGCCGTGACCCAGGGTCCGTAGTTGCTGAACCCGGCGATCTCCGGCGCGGCACCGGCGGTCGTTTCCACCGCGCCGACCGCGATCACCTTCGCGAACTTCGGCTCGGCCGGTTCGTCGCGCCGGGGTTCCAGCGAAATCGCGGCCGGGAAGACCCGCTGCCGGGACCCCCGGTTTCCCGCGGCCGTGACCACCACCGCGTCGGGCGGCAGCCGGCGCAACGCCTGCTCGATCGCCTTGGGCGGTTCGTCCTCCCAGGTCGCGCCCGAGAACGACAGGTTGATCAGCCGGATGCCCCGCCCGGCCAGATCGTCGATGGCGTTCGCCACGGCCAGGTCTTCGACGTCGCCCGTGCTCTCGTCGACCACGCCTTTCATGCGCACCGCGACGGTCGCCGGCACCTCCTTGAGGATCACGCCGGCGACGAACGTGCCGTGCCCGCCCGAACCGACCGGGTTCCCGGCTGCATCCCGCACGATCCGTGCGGTGTCTTCCGGGTCGTAGCGCACGCGCGTGCCCAGGTACTCGTGCGGCTCGCCGTTCCGGAGCACCACGCCCGTGTCGACCACCCCGACTTCGAACTCGGCTCGCTGCTCACCCGGCAGGGGGAACAGCAATTCCTCGGTCGCCTTGGCCTCCAGCACGTTCCAGATGATGCGGTCGAGCCCGAAGAGGTGGTTCGGGCTCGCGCCGTGGCCGCGCAGGGCGGCGAGGACCTCGGGGACCGGGCGGGTGCCGGTGAAGCGGCGCAGCGGGCCGGTGCCCCCGTCCGGGTGGTAGCCGAACCCTGCCAGTTCGGCGTGGATCGCGGCAGAATCGTCGGCATGGACCAGCAGTTCGCCGGCGCGATGGCGGTATCGGGTCATCTGTCCCCCTCCGGGACCGGTCATGGATGAACGGGTCGGTAGCCCGATCCGCGAACCCCTCAATCTGATACACACCACCCGGAACGGGCACAAGCGGTGACGGGCGCACTGGCCAAGGCCGTCGCCGCGGCGGACCTCGCGTTCACCGCGCCGGCGCGGGCGCGGGCGCTGGCCGCGGCCGCGCTCGCGGAAGCGGACGGCCACGCCGAGGCCGCCGCGGTCGCCGAGCACGCGCTCGGCCTCGCCGGGGTGGCCACCGGCCGTCTCGGCGACGCCGAAACCCGGCTGCGAGCAGCGGTCCGGCTGGCCGACGGCGCCGGCTTCCGCGAGCGGGCCGCCCAGACGCGCGGGGTGCTCGGCTACGTGCTGACGTTGACCGGGCGGACGGCCGAAGCCCTGCGCGAGCTGGACCGCGCGATGCCGGAGCTGACCGGGACGGCGGCGGCGCGGCTGCGCATGCAGCGGGCCGTCGTGCTCACCGAAATCAGCCGGTTCGGTGACGCCGCCGCGGAGTTCGCGGCCGCGCTCGAGACGTTGCGCGCGGCGGGCGGGGACGCCCTGATCGAGGCCACCGTCCGCACGAACCGCAGCATCGTGCTGGCCCGGCTCGGCGACTGGCGGGGCGCCGAGGAGGACCTGCGCCGGGCCGAGCAGGGCTTCGCCGCGACCGGCCACCTCGGCCGGACGGCGATGGTGTGGCAGAACCGCGGGCTCGCCGCCACCGTCCGCGGCGACGTGCCGGCCGCGCTCACCGCGTACGACGAAGCCGCGTCGCGCTACGAAGAAGCCGGAACCGACCAGGGCCTGCTGCCGATCGAACGCGCCGAAACGCTGCTCTCCGTCCGCCTGATCGCCGAAGCGCGCGAAGCCGCCACGGCCGCCGTCGCCGACTACGAACGCCGGCGCAACGCCGTCGACCTCGTCCAGGCGCGGCTGCTGCTGGCGAAGGTCGCGCTGGTGGACGGCGACCCGGAAACGGCGGTGCGCGAAGCCACGCTGGCGCGGCGGTCCGCGGCCCGGCAGCACCGGCCGGGCTGGGCCGCGCTCGGCGGTTACCTGGCGCTGCGGGCCCGGCGCGACAGCGGGCTCCGGACGACGGCGATGCTCCGGTCCGGGCAGCGCACGGTGGCGGCGCTGACCGACGCGGGCTGGGTGGTCCCGGCCCTGGACGCGCGGCTGATCGTCGCGACGCTGGCGCTGGCGCTGGGCCGTCCGGCCGTCGCGGAGGCCGAGCTGACGATCGTCGGCCGGGCCGGGCGCGGCGGCCCGGCCGAGCTGCGGGCCCGCGCGTGGCACGCGACGGCGTTGCTGCGGCTGGTCCACGGCGACCGCCGGGGCGCGGACGCGGCCGTGCGCGCGGGTGTCCGGGTGATCGGCCGGTTCCGGGCCGGGCTGGGCGCGAGCGAGCTGCGCGCCCACGCGTCGGGCCACGCGAGCGAGCTGACCGGGCTGGGGTTGCGGCTCGCCGTCGAAGCGGGCCACCCGGAGGCCGTCCTGCGCTGGGCGGAGCAGCGGCACGCCGGTGCGCTGCGGCTGCGGCCCGCGCGGCCGCCGGACGACGAGGGCCTGGCCGCGGACCTCGCCGCGCTGCGCCAGACCGCCCTCGACCTCGCCGCGGGCACCGGCCAGGCGCCGGCCCTGCTGCGCCGGCAGGCCCGGCTCGAGAAGGCGGTGCGCGACCGCGCCCGGCACGCCACTGGAGTGTCCACTGCGGACACTCGCATCCCGTCGCGTGCCGAACTCGCCGCGGCATTGGGGCCGGCCACCCTGGTGGAGTACGTCGAACTGGACGGGCGGCTGACGGCGCTCGTCCTCGGCGGCGGCCGGCTGCGGCGGTGCGAGCTGGGCTCGGCGGCCGAAGCCGCGGAACGCCTGGACGAGCTGCGGTTCGCCCTGCGGCGGCAGGCGTTCGGCCTCGGTTCGTTCGCCGGGCTCGCCGAGCGGACGGCCCGCCGCCTCGACGACCTGCTGCTGGCCCCGCTCCCGCTGGGCGAGGGCCCGCTGGTGATCGTGCCGACCGGGCGGCTGCACGAACTGCCGTGGCCGGCGTTGCCGGGCGCCCGTGGACGTCCGGTGTCGCTGGCGCCGTCGGCGGCGCTGTGGCACCGCGCGGCGACCGCCCCGCGCGGCGAGGGCGGGGACCGCGTCGTCGTGGCCGGTCCCGGGCTGCCGCACGCCGCCGCGGAAGCCGCCGCGCTGGCCCGTCGCTACCCGGGCGCCCGGCGGTTCACCGGCCGCACCGCACGGGTCGAGCCGGTGCTCGCCGCCCTCGACGGCGCCGCGCTCGGCCACCTCGCGGCGCACGGGACGTTCCGCACCGACAACCCGCTGTTTTCCTCGCTCCGGCTCGCCGACGGCCCCCTGACGGTGTACGACCTGGAACGGCTGGCCTGCCCGCCGCGCCAGGTGGTGCTGTCGGGCTGCGACTCGGGCCGCTCGGCGATCCACGCGGGCGACGAACTGCTGGGCCTGGCCTCGGCCTTGCTCGCTCTGGGCACGACGAGCCTGGTGGCCACCGTCCTCCCGATCCCCGACGACGCCGGCCGCGCCCTGATGGTCCGCCACCACCGCCACCTCGCGGCGGGCTTGAGCCCGGCCGCGGCCCTCGCCCGCGCCCAGTCGGACCTCCCGGACTCCCCCGCGGCCGCCAGTTACGTCTGCTACGGCGCCGGCTGACCCCGCAACCGGCGTACCCCGGCCCGTGCGCAAAGAGGCCTCACGCGTGATGCCCGCTGGATCACGGGAGATGCCGGCCGGGCGTGGGCGGGGTCATCATGGACCTGTGCGGATCACGGCTTGGTGGGGCGGGCTCAGCCCGCGGCGGCGGCTGATGCTGAGCAGCGTCGCCGTCGCCGTGGTGGCCGTGGTCGTCGCCACCGTGATCGCCACCTCGGGGGCGAAGGCCGCGCCCGAGGCCGGGACGCCGGACCAGAACAAGCCCGGCCCCGTGCTGCTCGTCCCCGGCTACGGCGGTGGCCGGGGTGCGTTGGAGACCCTCGCCGAGCGGATCCGGCAGGCCACCGGCCGGTCCGCCGAGGTGCTCACCCTGGCCGGCGACGGCACCGGCGACCTCGCCGAACAGGCCGGCGTCCTCGCCGAGGCCGTCGAGAAGGCCTACGAGCAAGGCGCGCCTTCGGTCGACGTCGTCGGGTACTCCGCCGGTGGGGTCGTCGCGCGGCTGTGGGTCGGCCGGGAGAGCGGCGCCCACCAGGCCCGCCGGGTCGTGACGCTCGGCGCGCCGATGCACGGCACCGGCCTGGCCACGGCGGGCGGCGCGCTGGTCCCGGGCGGCTGTCCCACCGCGTGCGTCCAGCTGGCCCCGGGCAGCAGCCTCCTGCAGGAGCTGGCCAAGCAGCCGGTCCCGCCGGGCCTGCCGTGGCTGTCGCTCTGGACCGACCGCGACGAGACGGTGACCCCGCCGGACTCCGCCCGGCTCGACGGCGCCGTCAACGTCTCGCTGCAGCAGGTCTGCCCCGGCAACGCCGCCGGCCACGGCGATCTGCCCACCGACCCCGCCGTCACCGACATCGTCCTGCAGGCCCTCGGCACCACCCCGCTCGAGGCGCCCACCGACTGCCTCAGCTCGTGACGTCCTTCGTCGCGAAGTTCGCCCACGCGGCCCCGAAGAACACCACGATGTAGCCGGCCTGCAGCAGCAGCCCGTGGTCGATGTTGCGCCACAGCACCGGATCGCGGAAGAAGTCGATCCAGGACAGCCAGTAGTGCGTCGGCAGGTAGGGCCGCACGGACGCCGCCGCGTCCAGGGTCTCCAGCACGGTGCTCGTGATGAGCACGGCCAGGCCGCCCAGCGCGGCCCCCAGCGCCGAGTCGGACACCGTCGAGAGGAAGAGGGTGATCGCCGCGAACCCGAGCATCGACACGACGATGTAGGTCACCGTGCCCAGCAGCCGCAGGCCCAGCGCGGACGAGCTGAGCGACTGCCCCGACAACGACGTCACGCCGGCCGGCTGCCCGCCGGGCCCGGCGACCCCGGGCGTGCCGCCGGTGCCGAACAGGATCACCCCGAGCACCAGCGACGTCAGCACGACGATGACGATCGCCGCGGTCACGTACACGGCCAGCGCGATCATCTTGGCGCCCAGCAGCCGCGTCCGGCCGACCGGGCGCACCAGCAGGTAGCGCAGGGTGCCGGTGGCGGCCTCGCCCGCGATCGCGTCGCCCGCGGTGACGGCGACCGCGATCGGCAGGAACAGCGGCAGCACCAGCGCGAGCGCGGCAGCCGGGTACAGCGCGCCGTCGTTCACCACCGCCGAGAGGAACGCCCCGCCCTGCCCCGGCGGCGGCGCGAAGTCGGCCGTGGCCAGGAAGACGCCGACGATCGCGGGCAGCAGGCACAGCAGCAGCACGCTGAACCAGACCCGCGGCCGCAGCGCGAGCTTCCGCAGTTCGACGCCGATCATCCCGCCGCCCCGAACCGGTCCGAACCCGGACCTGTCACGTCGAGGACGACCTGTTCGAGCGTCCGCTGTTCGGCGTGGATCGACGTCACGCGCACCCCCGCCTCGACGAGCAGCGCGTTCAGCGCCGCCGGATCGCCGTGCCGGATGACCAGCCGGTCGCCGTCGCGGGCTTCGAGCTGCCCGTCCAGGACCGCGGCCGCCGCGGCGGCGTCCGGCGTGCCGACCAGGACCCGGCCGGTGGCCGCCCGCAGCGTGGCCAGGTCGTCCTCCAGCACGAGCCGGCCGCGGTCGACGACGCCGACGCGCGTGCACAGCTGCTCCACCTCGGACAGCAGGTGGCTGGACAGGAACACCGTGGTGCCGCTCGCGTTCAGCTCGACCAGCAGCTCGCGGATCTCCTTGATGCCCTGCGGGTCGAGCCCGTTGGTCGGTTCGTCGAGGATCAGCAGCCGGGGCCGCCGCAGCAGCGCGCCGGCGAGCCCGAGCCGTTGCCGCATGCCGAGCGAGTACGCCTTCACCGGCCGCTGGTCGACCCCGCCCAGGCCGACCTGTTCGAGGGCTTCGCCGATGCGACGCCGCCGGGTGCGCCGCCCTCCGCCGCGGCCCGCGGCGTCCAGCAGCGCCAGGTTCCGGCGCCCGGACAGGTGCGGGTACGCGGCCGGGCCCTCGACGAGCGCGCCGACCTCCGGCAGCACCTCGGCGACCCGCTTCGGCACCGGTTTCCCGAGCACCTCGATCTCCCCGGCGGTCGCGTAGACCAGGCCGAGCAGCATCCGGACCGTGGTGGTCTTGCCCGAGCCGTTCGGGCCGAGGAAGCCGTAGCGGTCGCCTTCGCGGACTTCGAGGTCGACCGCGTCGACGGCCACCGTGCGGCCGTAGCGCTTGGTCAGCGCGCGCGTGACGATCACGGGCCGCTCCGGCGCAGCCGGGACAGCTCGTCGGCCACCGACTGCAGGACGCCGGGCGTCACCGTCCCGGCCAGCAGGTAGGAGCGCCGGGACACCGACGACCGCACGATGCCCAGTGACAGCGGCGTGATCGACAGCTGCACGACGCTCCCCGCGGCCAGCTTGACCTGCACCGCACCGGCCTTCCCGGCGGCGTCCCCCGCCGCGTTGGCCACCGTCCGCGGCACGGCGATCACGGCGAAGGCGGCCAGCCCGCGGCCGTAGAGCGCGGCGCCCTGCACGCCCCCGAAGTTCGACGACACCACCGGGCGCCCGGCGAGCGAGGAGGGCAGCGGGACCTGGCCGAACGCGCCGAGCGTGTCGGCGACGTCCGGGGTGCTCGCCACGGAGAACCCGGACCCGAGCGCCGGCCGCGGTGCCTCGACGACCGGCGTCGTCTGTTCGAGCTGCTGGAATTCGGTCACCAGGATCGGGGCCTCCTGCCCGCGCGCGGTCACTTCGACGCGCACCGCCACCCCGGTCGCCGGATCCGCCCACACATCGACCCGCCCGACGGTGGTGTCCGGATCGGCGGGGACGAGCCGCAGCCCGGACGCGGCAACGCCGGCGACGTTCCGGCCGGGCAGCGCGCTCACCGGGTCGCCTTTCGCAGCGCCCAGGATCCGCCGCGCGAGCTCGGGCGGCAGCAGGTCCCCGGCCCGCGGCAGCCGCAGGGCCGGCTCGCCGATCAGCTCGGTCAGCGTGTTGTCGCCGTAGTCCCAGGTGTATTCGCCATCGGGCAGCCGGTAGACGTCGTGCTCACCGGCGGTGCCGAGGATGTCGACGCGGTACCGGCCGGGCCCGGCGTACCAGGCCCGCATCGGCGTCCGCATGGAGAAGAGTGCGGTGACGGCGGCGAGGTTCGGCAGCTCCGGCAGGGCCAGCGAACCGGCGCTTTCGGCGTAACCCTGGTACGGCCGTCCGGCGGAATCGAGCACGAGGGCGCGCAGCCGGTCCGCGTCGGCCGCCGCACCGGCCGGAGCGAGCGCGGCAACGACGGACGGCGCGGAAACCAGAACGGCGGCCACGACGGCGACGACCGCCCACCGGCGCCGCTTCTCGTGCCGCACCACCGAAGGCGTCATCCGGCATCACCTCTTCGTCCTTTGTACGCCATGGCCCCGGGACGACAGCAAGAACGGAAACCCCCGGAGGGTGGCTCACCTCGCTGTGCCCGGCGGCCGGCGATCCGACCGGCGGCCGGCAGCCGGCGACCGGCGAACTGACAGGCGGCCGGTGGCTGGCGGCTGGCGGCCGGCGGCCGGCGGCTGGCGGCCGGCGGCCGGCGGCTGGCGGCCGGCGGCTGGCGACTGGCGACTGGCGACCTGATCGGAGACCGGCGGCCGGCAGCGCAAGCTGACCAACGACGTCACCAGGCCTCCCCCGCCCCTCATCCCAGCCTTCTCTTCAGTCGACGGTCGGGTTTGTCAAGGCACGCTTTCCCGCCTTGACAAACCCGAGCGTCGACTGAAACTCCTACCGGAGGGGCGGGGGAGGTCGGACCCGCCCTGCCGCGGAAGAAGCGGTTCTAAAGCCCGCCCTGCCGCGGCAGAAAGCAAAAGCTGTCCTCGCCGGACGGGCAGGCTCTGGGATGGCCACCCCTCGCCGCTGCCCACTCACTTTTGAGAGGTGGGCCGCGGGGTGGTCATCCCGTCGCCTGATTGAGGCCTATCACTTTGAGCCGGGCCCGCAAGCCTGCGCTGGCACCTCGCCTTGCGCTCTGTGTTGCGGGCCCGGCTCAAAGTGATTTGACGGCCTCAGGCGACGGGATGACCACCCTGCTCCTCTGTTTGGAGGGGCTCAGTCCACAACGGACTCCAGCCCGGCCACCGCCTCCACTGCTTCCCTTGTCTCCCTGACGTTGTGCGCCCTGAACACCGCCGCACCTGCGTGCGCCGCGATCGCCGTGGCCGCCAGGGTGCCCGCCAAGCGGTCGTGGGCTTCGACGTCCAGCGTCTCGCCGATCAGGTCCTTGTTCGACAGCGCCACCAGCACCGGCCAGCCCGTCGCCACCAGCCGGTCGAAGTGTCTCAGCAGCTCCAGCCCGTGGCGGGTGCTCTTGCCGAAGTCGAACGTCGGGTCGATCAGCACGCCGCCGCGAGGCACGCCGGCGGCGACCGTCCGTGAAGCCGCCTCTGTCAGCTCGGCGACCACGTCCGCCACGACGTCGTCGTAGCGGGGCCAGAACGGGCGCTCCGGGGTCGGCTCCGGGTACGGGTCCGTGCGCACCGGCATGCCCCCGACGTGGGAGCAGACGTACCCGGCGCCGAACTCCGCAGCGATCTCGACCAGCTTCGGGTCGGCGCCCGCCCAGGTGTCGTTGAGGAGGTCGGCGCCCGCTTCGCAGACCTGGCGGCCGACCTCGTGGCGCCAGGTGTCGACGCTGATGACGAGCCCCGGGTGGCGGCGGCGCACCTCGGCGACGAACGGCACCACCCGCCTGCTCTCCTCGTCGACGTCGACCTCCGGGCCCTCGCCCGCCTTGACCCCGCCGATGTCCACGATGTCGGCGCCCGCGGCGACCGCGCGGTCCACCGCCTCCAGGGCCGCGGTGTCGGCGAAGGTCGCCCCCTTGTCGTAGAAGGAGTCGGGCGTGCGGTTGACGATGGCCATGACCAGGGCGCGGTCGCCGGGCATGCGACGGCCCCGGAAGACCATCTCCGGCCGGTGTGACGTCATGCGCCCAACCCTGCCAGGTCACGGCTGGGTCCGGAACGCCGCGTCCGGGCCGTGCGCCGGTTATCCTCGGGCGCAACCGAGCAGGGGGACGCGATGAACGAGGGCCCGGTCCGCAGCGACGCCGAGGCGATGATCGCCGAGGCCAAGAAGGCCCTGTGGGTGATGGTCGGCCTGCTGGCCGTGCTGTGGGTGATCCAGCTCGTCAACGCCCCCACCGGCTACGGCCTGAGCCGCGAGTTCGGCATCGAGGCGCGCGATCCGGGGTCGCTGCCGGAGATCCTCAGCTCTCCGTTCCTGCACTACGGCTGGACCCACCTCGAGGGCAACTCGGGGCCGCTGTTCATCTTCGGCTTCCTCGCCGCCTACCGCGGGGTGAAGAAGTGGGTCGGTGTCAGCCTGCTGATCATCGTCGCCAGCGGCCTCGGCGTCTGGTTCATCTCGCCGGCGAACTCGGTCACCGTCGGCGCCAGCGGCCTGGTCTTCGGCTACTTCGGCTACATCATCGTGCGCGGGCTCTTCGACCGGCACCTGATCGACATCGTGCTCGGGCTGGTGATGGCGTTGTGCTTCGCCTACCAGTTCACGTCCCTGCTGCCGAGCCAGGAAGGGGTCAGCTGGCAGGGCCACCTCGTCGGGTTCGCCGGCGGCATCGTCGGCGGCTGGCTGTTCCGCGACCGGCGGCCCAAGGCGGTCGCCGCCCCGGACCCGGCGACCGCCCTGCTCCCCAAGGACGTCAGCTAGGCGGCTCGAGCTCCGCCTCGACGACGATCCGGACGTACCGGCCGATCAGCGGCCGGGGTGCCCGCATGCCGAGCGGGGCGCGATCCAGCGTCCCGGTGGCGCGGCCCCGCCCTCGGGGCCGACGGTCAGGGTCAGCGGGCAGGACGTCCTGCGCAGCCGCCAGATCGCCCACCGGCTGGTGCTGTCCGAGCGCACGGTGGAAAGCCACGTCCGCAGCGTGCTGGCCAAGCTGGGCCTCGCGAACCGGACCGAGGTGACGGCGTGGGCGCACCGCCGCGGCCTCGCGGTGCCGGCCGGGGACCCCGCCACCCGGCACCCCCGGTAGGCCGATCGAACGCCGGCGCCTCCCGCAGCTGTGCGGCGCTGTGCGGGCGCTGTGGGATCGCTGTGCATCCGGCTTCACACGCTGCGAATACGGCGGTGCTGTGGTGATCTGAAGTGGTGGCGATCAAGATTCCCCGCACCGCGCTGACGGCCGCGGCGGCGTTGCTGGTCATGGGGACCGGGCTGGTCCTCGGCACCGGCACGACCGCCGACGACGCCTACGCCGCGGGCGCGCCGGTCCCGGTCACCACTTCGGCGCCTGCTCCGGTCGCCACGTCCGTCACCCCGCCTGCTTCGGCTGCCCCGGCTGCTCCGGCTGCCCCCGTGAAGTCCGCCGCCGCTTCCCCGGTCGGGGCACTGTTCGCGGGCGGCCGCCACTTCTGCTCGGCGAGCGTCGTGCACTCCACCGCCGGCGACCTCGTCCTGACCGCCGCGCACTGCGTCCGGGGCGGCATGACCTTCGCCCCCGGCTACCACGACGGCGTCGCGCCCTTCGGAATGTGGACGGTGACGTCGGTGGCCGTCGCCGGCGGCTGGACGGCGTCGGCGGACCCGGATCTGGATTTCGCGTTCCTGACCGTCCGGCAGAGCGGAAACCCGGCTTCGCTGGAAAGCCTCACCGGCGCGAACGTGCTCGGCACGAATCGCGGATTCGAGCACCGGATCACCCTCACGGGCTACCCCGACACGACCGATTCCCCGGTGGTCTGCGCCGGGAACACCACGCGTTCCGGCGATTACCAGCAGCGCGTGGCGTGCCCCGGTTTTCCGGACGGAACCAGCGGGGGGCCGTGGGTGACCGGCGGCGCGGTGATCGGCGTGATCGGCGGTTACCAGCTCGGCGGCGACACCCCGGACGTTTCCTACAGCGCGTATTTCGACGACGACATCGCGAAGCTGTACGCGTCGGTCACCGGCTAGTTTCACCGGCCGAGTCATCGGCTCGGTCATCGGCCGGAATGCGGACCGGGCCCGTATCCCTGGCGGAGGACACGAGCCCGGTTCACCTCTCGCGAACCCTCAGCAGGTCACGATGAGCCCGGTGAGCGCCGAGCACGTCTTCGACGCGCTGTCGTTGGCGGGGTTGGGATCCGCCGGCGAACTCGCCGTCCGCGTCGCGGTCGTGGTGTACGAACCGAGCGCGAGCAGGCCGCCGTTCACCGAGAACTTCGGCGTCGCCGACGCGCCGCTGGCCAGCGAAGCGACGTCACAGTTCACGGTCCGGGTGGTGCCGACCCGGACGCACCCGGAGCCACTGGCGAACGACAGGCCCGCCGGATACGCGGCCACGACCCGGATTCCGGTCGCCGCGGACGGGCCGGTGTTCGTCACGGTCACGGTGTAGTCGATGCGCGCGTTCAGCCCGCCGTGCCCGGTGGCGCCCAGCGCGACCTTGACGTCGGCCTGCGTGACCGGCTCGGCGACGGTGATCACCGGGCCGTCGAGGGTTTCGAAGGCGTAGTTGTCGCCGACGAACTGGTGCTGCAGCGTGAACGACCCGAGCGCCGCCGTGTCCTTGACGCGCAAGGTCCACACCGTGGTCCGCGTGCCGCCGGCCTCGAGATCGCCGAACGCGGCACGGTAACTGCTCCCGGCCTGGAAGCAGCCGACCGCCGTCGTATTGGTGCACGACACGACGTCGACGACGTCGGTGATCGGGGTCGGCGAACCGTAAATGGCGGCCTTCGCGAAAGTCACCGTGAAATCGGTGGGGTTGTGAATGGTTTGCGTGATGGTGAACGTCTGCCCCGGCACCACGGTGGTCGGGCTGACTTCGACGGAACTGGTGGGCGTGTCCGCCTGCGCGGCGGGGGCGAGGGCGATGAACGCCGAGGCCAGTGCGACCACCGCGGACAGGATCGTGGGCTTTCGCCAGCTTCTTTGCATAGTCGTCATCTCGCAGTTCCAGTCCGGGGAATGCCGCTCTGACAGATCTTGCGTAGGTCTTTTCGGACCGCCGACGCTGATCAGTCGTCGCACTCCCGGAATTCGTTACCGCCATCCGGGCGCGTCCCGGCGCCGCCGTCAGGCCGGACGCCAGCGGCCGTTCATCTCACCGGGACGCGGCGGCGGGCCCGGCAGATCCGGACCTTTCGCCGACAACCCCTCGATGAGCAGCGCGAGGTACCGGCGGCGCAGTTCCGACGTCCGGTCTTCGTCGTCGACGCGGATGGCGGCGCAGCACTCGAGGATCATGCCGATGTCTTCGGCGACGGCGTCCGGCCGCAGACGCCCGGTTTCGTGCGCCCGCTCGACCAGCTGCTTCGTCAGCTCGCCCGCCCGCCGCGCGTCCCGGCCCATCTCGGGGCTCGGGGTGAACGTGCCGGCGAGGTGGACGGTCAGGGAGTGCACGTCGAGTTCGACGACCCGGGAGAGGAACCCGGTCAGCGCCGCCCAGCCGTCCCGCTCCTCCGCGGCGGTCTCGGCTTCGCCGATGTAGGCGAGGAGTCCGTCGTGGCAGATGCGGCAGAGCAGGGCTTCCTTGCTCGGGTACCGGCGGTAGAGCGCGCTGATGCCCACGCCGGCGCGCTCGGCGACCTGCGAGATCGGCGCTTTCGGGTCGCCGAGGAAGACGTGGCGGGCGGCGTCGAGGATGACGATGTCGTTGCGGGCGGCCTGGCCGCGGCGGCCGGGCAGGGCGGTCTCGGGCGTGGCGGTCTCGCGCATGGGCCGAGACTAGCACTGGAACGGATCATTCCGGTCTGCTACAGTTCGGAACGAAGCATTCCGTTCCCGCTCGAAGGAGCCAGCCATGACGGTCCCCGCCCTCCGCCCGTTCCGCGCCGAGATCCCGCAGCCCGCCCTCGACGACCTGCAGAACCGCCTGCGCGGGGCACTGTGGCCGGATGAGCTGCCCGCGGAGTACGGCGTCACGAACGAGCGGGTCCGCGCGCTGGCCGAGTACTGGCTGGAGAAGTTCGACTGGCGGGCGTTCGAGGCGCGGCTCAACGCGCACCCGCAGTTCGTGACGGAGATCGACGGCGAGACCATCCACTTCCTGCACGTCCGCTCGTCGCGGGCGGACGCGACACCGCTGGTGCTGACGCACGGCTGGCCGGGCTCGATCGTGGAGTACCTCGACGTGATCGGCCCGCTGACCGAGCCGGCGTCGGCCGCCGAACCGGCGTTCCACCTGGTCATCCCGTCCCTGCCGGGCTTCGGGTTCTCGGGGCCGGCCCGGTCGGCGGGCTGGGGCACGCGGCGCACGGCGGCGGCGTGGACCGAGCTGATGAGCCGCCTGGGCTACGAGAAGTACGGCGCGGTGGGCAACGACGCGGGGTCGATGATCTCCCCGGAAATCGGCCGGATCGCGCCGGAAAAGGTCGTCGGGGTGCACGTCACGCAGCTGTTCTCGTTCCCCTCCGGCGACCCGGCCGAGCTGGCGGACCTGAGCGAAGCCGACCAGGCCGCGCTGGCGCATCTGCAGTGGTTCTACGAGAACATGTTCTCCTTCAACACACTGCACAGCCAGCAGCCGCACACGCTGGCGTTCGCGCTCGCGGACTCGCCGCTGGGCCTGCTGGCGTGGAACGCGCAGCTGTTCGGCGAGCACCTGGACCCGGAGTTCGTCCTGGCGAACGTGGCGCTGTACTGGCTGACCCGCACCGGTGGCTCGTCGATCCGCTTCTACTACGAGGACGCGCACGCGGCGTCGCGCCCGGAGGGCCCGACGACGGTCCCGACGGGCCTGGCGATGTTCGCGGGCGACTTCCGGTCGATCCGGCGGTTCGCCGAGCGCGACCACGCGAACATCGTCAGCTGGCACAGCTACGACGTGGCGGCGGGCTCCGGCGGTCCCCGCGACGCGGCCGGCCACTACGCGGCGCACGAGGCCACGGACGTTCTGGTGGCCGACATCCGCCGGTTCTTCGCCGGCCTGAACCGCGGCTCGTCCTGGCCGGTCCTGGCGGCGGCGCACGAGGCGCTGCGGTCGGCGATCGCGGGTGTGGCGGACCGGTCGGCGCCGACGCCGTGCGCGGAGTGGAACGTGACGCAGGTCCTCCAGCACGCGGCGGGCGACCAGCTGGGCTACGCGGCCGCGATCACGGGTTCGGGCGGCCCGGACTTCAACCCGTTCGCCCCGTCGGGCGAGCTCCCGGGCCCGGCGGCGGAGTACCTGGAGCCGGCTCTGGCGGCCTCGGCGGCGGCGTTCGCCACGGTGGCCCTCGACGCGCCTTCGGTCCCGACGCCCCTGCCCCAGGGAGCCCTCCCGGCCCCGGTGGCGGTGGGAGCGGCCGCGTTGGACGCGGCGGTCCACGCCTGGGACATCGCCAGGGCGGCGGGCCAGGAGTCCCCGCTGACGCCGCAGCTGGCCGAGCAGCTGCTCCCGGTGGCCCGCCGGCTGGCCGAGCCCCTGCGCGGCTTCGCGTACGCCCCGGCCTTGGAGCCTTCGAACGGCGACGACGCGGCCGCGACGCTGCTCCGATACCTGGGCCGCGATCCGGAGTGGACCGCCTGAGACAGGGGCCGGGAGTGCCGGGAGCCGCGGTGGCGGCCTCCGGCACTCCCGCATGCACGGCATCCCCGGCCTTCGTTCCCGACGGCACCGGTCCGGATCTCCGGCGGTGGGTGACTTCGGTAAGTACGCGGCGGCGTTTGCCCCGGCCGCACGATCACCGCAGGCCGCTCCTCCTGGCGCCCGAGCGCCGCCGGCCGCCGCCACCGATCACCCGTCCGCGCCCCAAGTCACGACGGAAGCCCCGCCGATCACCCCTCTGACCTGCGATCCTGACTGTCCGCACAGGCCGAGGACCCACCTTCGGCGCCTCCCGCCGTACCGATCCCCTCGGTACGGTGGCCGCATGATGCGGAAGGCCGTGGCCGTGCGGCGGGAGGAGATCGTGCGGGCCGCGCTCGCCCAGATTCGCTCCCGGGGCATCTCCGGCGTGCGGGCCGCCGATGTCGCTCACGCACTCGATGTCAGCACCGCGCTGATCTTCTACCACTTCGGGACCCTCGAAACGCTCGTCATCGAAGCCTTCCGGCAGGCCGCCGAGCACGAACTGGCCAAGCTGAACGACGAGCTCGGCAAGGCAGGCCCCGCCGACAAGCGGCTCCGCGCCGTCCTCGCCCTGTACGGGCCCTCGCACCACGACAACTGGCAGCTGTGGATCGAAGCCGGCGCCGCGGCCATGCGGGACGCCGCCCTGCGGGCCGTGCTGCAGCGGCTGGACCTGCGGTGGCGGGATGCCGTCGTGGCGCTGATCGCGGAGGGTGTCGGGGCCGGGACCTTCCGGTGCCCCGATCCGCACGGCGCCGCGTGGCGGCTGACCGCGCTGCTCGACGGGCTCGCCGTCCAGGTCGTCGCCCGGCAGGGCACCGTCACCACCGGGGACTGCGACCGGTGGGTCGAACAGGCGATGGCTTACGAGCTCGGATGTCGACCGGGGGATCAGGAGGGGCGATGACCGAAACAGCCTTGCTCGAGGTGGCGTGGACCGACCCCGTGACCGGGTGCCGCGGGTACCTGGTGATCGACCGGCTCGTGCGCGGCGTGGCCAGCGGGGGCCTGCGGATGCGCCGCGGCTGCTCGCTGTTCGAGGTCCGCGGCCTGGCCAGGAGCATGACGCTCAAGGAAGGCCTCAACTACGACCCCGACGGCCGGTACGTCCCCCTCGGCGGCGCCAAGGGCGGCATCGACTTCGACCCCTACGACGAGCGCGCCCGCGACGTCGTCGCCCGCTACCTGCGCGCCATGCGGCCGCTCATCGAGCAGTACTGGAGCATGGGCGAGGACCTGGGGCTGCGGCAGGACGTCATCGACGGCGTCATCGCCGAAATCGGCCTGCTCAGCCCGGTGCAGGCGATCTACCCGCTGCTCGAAGACCGCGACGCGGCGACCGCCCGGCTGGCGGAGGCCTTCCGGATCGAGGTCGGCGGGCTGGGGCTCGACGAGCTCGTCGGCGGCCTCGGCGTCGCGCAGGCCACGCTCACCGGGCTCGAGATGCTCGGACTGGACCACCGGCCGAACCGCGTCGTGCTGCAGGGCTTCGGCGCGATGGGCGGGGCCACCGCCCGCTTCCTCGCCGACGCCGGGCTGCGCGTGGTCGGCGTCTCGGACGTGCGCGGGGTCGTCGCGAACCCGGACGGGCTCGACGTCGAAAACCTGCTCCGGCACCGCGACCGCTTCGGCGGCATCGACCGCGACAACCTCAAGCCGGGCGACGAGCTCCTGCCGCCGGAAGCCTGGCTGGACGTGCCGGCCGAGGTGCTGGTGCCCGCGGCCATCTCCTACTGCGTCGACGCCGACAACCAGGCCAAGATCGGCGCGCAGCTCATCGTCGAGGCCGCGAACCTGCCGGTCACCCCGGCCGCCGAAGAGCTCCTCGATGCCCGCGGCATCCGCGTGGTGCCGGACTTCGTCGCCAACTCGGCGACCAACTCGTGGTGGTGGTGGACGCTGTTCGGCGACGTCGGTGCGGACGCCGAGGAAGCCTTCGGCAAGGTCCGCGCCCGGATGCGCGCCCTGGTGACCAGCATGTTCGAGGTCGCCACCCTGGACGGCCTGAGCCTGCGCGCCGCCGCGCTGCAGCTGTCGGAGAAGAACCTCGAGGCCATCCACGCCCGCTTCGGCTGACACCGGGGGCCGGGGAACGAATCCGGGCCCGAGATAGTTGAACGTTTCATGAAACTCGGCATCTACAGCTTCGGCGACCGCGCGCCGGACCCGCGCACCGGCGAACAGCCCACTGTCGCGCAGACGCTGGCCAACACCCTCGAGCGGATCAAGCTCGCCGACGAGCTCGGCCTCGGCTTCTACGGCCTCGGCGAGCACCACCTCGACCAATACGCGATTTCCAGCCCGGGCACCGTGCTGGCCGCCGCCGCGAGCGTCACGAACCAGATCACCCTGAGTTCCGCCGTGACCGTGCTCAGCACCGAGGACCCGGTCCGCGTCTACCAGCAGTTCACCACGCTCGACCAGCTCAGCCACGGCCGCGCCGAACTGCTCGCCGGGCGCGGGTCGTTCACCGAGTCGTTCCCGCTGTTCGGCAACGACCTCGGCGACTACGACGAGCTCTTCGAGGAGAAGCTCGCCCTGCTCCTGCGCATCGACCGCGAGGACCCGCTCACCTGGTCCGGCAAGTTCCGGCCGCCGCTGGAGAACGCGCGGATCCTGCCCCGGCCGTACGGCAGGCGCCTGCGCATCTCGATCGGCACCGGCGGCAACCCCGAGTCGTCGATCCGCGCCGGGCTGCTCGGCCTGCCGGTCGTGTACGCGGTGATCGGCGGGCAGCCCGAGCGCTTCGCCCCGCTGGTCGACCTCTACCGCCAGGCCGGCGAGGCCGGTGAGCAGGACCCCGCGGACCTGCACGTCACCATGAGCGCGATCGGCTTCATCGCCGAGAAGTCCCAGGACGCCAAGGAAACCTTCTACCCGTACTGGCTCGAGACGATGAAGTACGGCGCCCGCGCCCGCGGCTGGGCGGTCCCGACCCGCGCGGAGTACGACGAATACACCCGCGGCGCGCAGGCGCTGTTCGTCGGCAGCCCGCAGGAGATCGCCGAGCGGCTGATCGCGGTCGGCAAGCGCACCGGCGCGGACCGGTACGCGATGCAGATGGACTGGTCCGGCGTCCCGCACGCCGAGGTCATGCGGGCCATCGAACTCCTCGGTACCGAAGTTCTTCCGTTGGTGGAAAAGGAGTTCTAGACGTCGTTCGCGGCGATGTAGCCGAACGTCATGGCGGGGCCGATGGTCGACCCCGCGCCGGCGTAGCTGTGGCCCATCACCGCCGCGCTCGCGTTGCCGGCCGCGTACAGGCCGCGGATCACCGAGCCGTCCGGGCGCAGCACCCGCGCCCGGGCGTCCGTGCGCATGCCGCCCTTCGTGCCGAGGTCGCCGGGGACGAGCCGCAAGGCGTAGTACGGCGCCGCCCACAGCGGCGCGAGGCAGGAGTTCGGCAGCACCGACGGATCCGTGTAGTAGTGGTCGTACGCGCTCGCGCCGCGCCGGAACTCGGGGTCGGTGCCGGACCGGGCGTAGCCGTTGAAGCGGTCCACAGTGGACTTCAACGCGGCCGGCGGCACGCCGATCTTCGCGCCGAGGTCCTGGACGGTCGACGCCTTGAAGACCGCACCGGCGGCGTACCACGCATCCGGGAACGGCAGCAGCGGCGCGATGTCGCGGAAGAGGTACCGGTTGCGGTAGTTCTGGTCGACGATCAGCCACGCCGGGATGTCCGGCGCCGCCGGGTTCTTGTCGTACATCGTGTGCACGACGTCGCTGTAGGGCGCGGCTTCGTTGACGAACCGCTGTCCCGCCTGGTTGACGATCAGCCCGCCCGGCAGGGTCCGTTCGGCCAGGCAGAAGTACGGGTCGCCGGGGGTCGGGATGGCCGGGCCCCACCAGGCGTCGTCCATCAGGTCGAGGGCGGCGCCGGCGCGCTGCCCGGCGCGGTGGCCGTCGCCGGTGTTCTCCTTCGCGCCGACCGTCCAATCGGTGCCGATCGGCTGCCGCTGGTACTGCGCGCGCATCGCCGCGTTGTGCTCGAACCCGCCCGAGCCGACGATCACGCCACGGCGCGCCCGGACCAGCCCCTGCGGCGTCACGACCCCGGTGACCGCGCCGTTTTCGACGTTCAGGTCGACGAGCGGGGTGTTGAGCAGCACCGGGACGCCGGCCCGTTGCAGGCCCACGCGCAGGCCGGCGGCGAGCGACTGCCCCATGGTGAGCGGCTTCTGGCCGGCCAGCGCGGCGGCCGTGCCGCGGGCGAGGCATTCGGCGGCGACCGCGGCGCCCTTGGCGTTCACCAGGGCCAGGTTCAGCCACTTGTAGTCCGCGCTGAAGACGACGAGCCCGGCCGGCGTGGCGAGGTAGGGCGGGTTCAGGTTCGCCAGCTCGGCCCCCAGCAGGTTCCCGTCGAACTGGTCCGGCTCGATCGACCGGCCGTTCGGCAGCCCGCCCGGGAGCTCCGGGTAGTAGTCGCTGTAACCCTCCATGAAGCGGAACCGCAGCGGGCTGTTGGCCAGGACGAAGGCGATCATCGCCGGGCCGTTGCGCAGGAACGCTTCCTGCCGCGCGGCCGGGACGTCCGGGCCGACGACCGCGGCGAGGTACTGCGCGGCCTTCGCGGGTGTGTCCGGCACCCCGGCGGCGAGCAGGACCGGGTTGTTGGGGATCCAGATGCCGGCGCCGGAGCGCGCCGCGGAGCCGCCGAACGTCGGCGCCTTCTCGAGCACGACGACGCTCAGCCCGCGTTTGGCGGCGGTCAGCGCCGCGGTCATGCCCGCCGCACCGGACCCGACCACGACGACGTCGTACTCGCCGGGAGGTGCCGCGGCGGCGGGGGTCGCGACCCCCGCGGTGACGGCGAGGCCCACCCCGGCGGCGCTGCCGCGCAAGAGCTGACGGCGGGTCAGGTCGGCTTCCATGGCGCACTCCTCGCTCGCGGAACGGCGAGGGCCATGATCTCCGCAGCGGCCCAAAACTGGAACAGGTTCTACCCGACTGGAGCAGTCACGGCCGGTCCGGCTCGGCCGGTGGCGCCAACCGGAAGCGGCATTCGGCGCAGGTACGCGACCGCGACGGCTTGCGGCACTTCGACACCCGGACGGCCGCCTCGACCGTCCCCTGTAGACCCTCGAGACAAGTTGACGGCACGCTCAACTTGTGGCTAAGTTGAGGACAGTCTCAGTTTTCTCCAAAAGGAGGTTCCCTTGCCGAAAGTGCTCGCCGTCCTGGGCGTCGGTCCCGGGCTCGGCCTGTCGATCGCCCACCGCTTCGGCCGCGAAGGCTTCACGACGGCGCTGGTTTCCCGCACCGACGCCCGGCACGCGGACTACCGTGCGTCGCTGGCCGGGATCACCGCCCCCACCTACACGGCCGACGTGACCGACGAAGCCCAGCTCGGGGCCGTGCTCGCCCGCATCACCGCCGACGCCGGCGAGATCGACACGGTGTACTTCGGGCCGGCCGACGCCACGGCCGGCGGGGGTATCACGCCCCTCACCGAGGCCGGCGCCGGCAGCCTGCGCGCGGCCTTCGATTCCCTGGTGGTCCCGGCGGCGAAACTCGTCGGAGCCGTGCTGCCGGGCCTGCTGGCGCGCGGTTCGGGTTCCCTGCTGTTCGCCGGCGGCCTGAGCGGCAAGTACCCGATGCCGATGCTCGGCAGTCTCGCCCCGGCGTCGGCGGCGCTGCGGATGTACGTGCTCACGCTGCACGCGGCCCTGCGGGAAACGGGCGTCCACGCCGGGATCCTGACCATCGGTGGCCTCGTCGAGCGCGGCGACATCCACCGCATGATGACCGCGCAGGACCACGGCTTCACCGTGGGAACGCTCGATCCGGACGACATCGCGGAGAAGGCGTGGTCGCTGTACGTCCAGCGCGACGCCGAAGCGGAGTTCACCACCACGGCGGCGGTTCAGGCGAGGTAGGCGAGTTCCGGGTGCGCGGCGACGTAGGCGTCCAGCAACCGCCGGGCGACCGGCACCGAGCCGACCAGCGGGTGCAGTGCGAACGCCCGCAGCGCCGCCGCCCGCGAGCCCGTCGTCGCCGCCTCGATCGTCGCCCGCTCGACCGCCTTGACCGTCGTCACCAGGCCCAGCGCGTGGTCCGCCAGCGGCGCGGTGGCGAGCGGGCGGGCGCCGCCGGCGTCGACCGCGCACGGCACCTCGACGATCGCGTCACCCGGCACGCCCGGGAGCGCGGAACCGTTGCGGACGTTGAGGATCAGCGTCGTGCGCTCGCCGTGGGCGAGGGCGCGCATCAAGGCCAGCGCGACCTTCTCGTAGCCACCGCCCTCGAGGTCGTCACGCTCCCCCTCGCGCGTCTCGGCCATGTACGTCGCTTCGCGTTCCAGGCGCGTGCGTTCCCACGACACGAGCGAAGGTTCCGCGTAGAAGCCGCGTTGCTGTTCCAAAAGGAACGCCCCGCGCGACTCCGAACCGGCGGCTTCGCGGGCGAAGTAGTAATAGTGCAGGTATTCGTTGGGCACCGCGCCCAGCGTGCGCAGCCAGTCCGCACCGAAGAGCCTGCCCTCCTCGAACGACTCGCACGCGGCGGTGTCGGCGAGCAACCGCGGCAAGACGTCCTCCCCGCCGACGCGGACCGAGCGGAGCCAGCCGAGGTGGTTGAGCCCCGCGTAGTCGAACTTCGCCGCCGCCGCGTCGATCCCGAGGGCCCGGGCGACGCGGCGGCACAACCCGGCCGGCGAGTCGCAGATGCCGATCACCCGGGCGCCGAGGTGCGCGGCCATCGCTTCGGTGACCATGCCGGCGGGGTTGGTGAAGTTGATGACCCACGCCCGCGGCGCCAGCTCGCCGATCAGCCGCGCGAGGGCGACCGCGACCGGGACCGTCCGCAGTCCGTAGGCGATCCCGCCCGCGCCGGCGGTTTCCTGCCCCAGCACGCCTTCCGCGTGCGCGACCTGCTCGTCGAGCCGACGGCCGCGCAGACCGCCGACGCGGATGGCCGAGAACACGAAGTCCACATCGGACACCGCGGCGGCGAGATCGGTGGTGGTGCGCACCCGCGGCGCGTTCGCCGCGCCGCCGGCCTGCTCGGCCAGGACCCGTTCGATCGCCGCGAGGCGACCGGCGTCGACGTCGTGCAGGACGAGCTCGGTGACTTCACCGCCGGCCAGCAGCGCCCCGTGCACCAGCGGCACGCGGAAACCGCCGCCGCCGAGGATCGCCAGCCTCATCGTGAAACGCTTTGCTCGATCGGGTGACCCACCACGTCTTGCGGGGGTCCGGGTGGCGGGGCCTCCGGATGACCCACCAGGTTTTCCGGGGGTCCGGGTGGCGGAGCCCCCGGCCCGGAGCGAAGCTCCGAGTGACAGCCGTGCCGCATCCGGCGACCCTAGCAGCCCCCGAGCCCGCACTCCGCGGCTCGAGCGGCCCCGCTCTTGCGGATCTCGCGCCGCTGACGCAGGCTCGGGCCACCGTTGCGTGATCCGTGGAGGCGCCTGTGCCGGCTGAGCCCGTACCCGAAGTCGATGTCTTCCTGTCCGGCCTGCTGTTCTTCGACCTGGTCTTCACCGGGCTCGAACGCCCGCCGGCGCCGGGCACCGAGGTGTGGACGGGCGGCATGGGCTCGGGACCGGGCGGGATCGCGAACTTCGCGGTCGCGCTGAGCCGCCTCGGCTTGCGCACGTCGCTGGCGGCGGCGTTCGGCACCGACGTCTACGGGCGCTACTGCTGGGACGTGCTGACCCGGCAGGAGCGCATCGACCTGTCGCGCTCGCGGCGGTTCCCGGAGTGGCACTCGCCGGTGACGGTCTCGCTGGCCTACGCGGGCGACCGCGCGATGGTCACCCACGGCCACCCACCGCCCGTCCCGGTCGCGGAGCTCGCCGGTTCGCCGCCGCCGAGCCGGGCGACGGTGGCGCACATCGGCCTCGACACGGCCGAGTGGGTCCACACCGCACACCAGTCGGGCAGCCTCGTGTTCGCCGACGTCGGCTGGGACCCGTCCGAGGCCTGGTCGCCGGCGTTGCTGGAGCAGCTGGCGTGCTGCCACGCCTTCCTGCCGAACGAAATCGAGGCACTGCGCTACACCCGGACGGACACCCCCGAAGCGGCGCTGGCCAGGCTGGCGGACCTGGTCCCGATCGCGGTGATCACCCGCGGCGGCGAGGGCGTGCTGGCGGTGGACGGGACGACCGGCGAGACGGCGGCGGTCCCGGCGCTCCCGGTCGACGTGCTGGACGCCACGGGCGCCGGCGACGTGTTCGGTGCCGGGTTCGTGGCCGCGACGCTGACGGGCTGGCCGCTGGTGGAGCGCCTCCGGTTCGCGTGCCTGACGGCGAGCCTGTCGGTGCAGCACTTCGGCGGCGCGCTGGCGGCCCCGGGCTGGCACGAGATCGCACAGTGGCACGCGCGGACCCGCAGCCCGGAGTACGCGTTCCTGGACGAAGTGCTGCCGTCGGAGACGGTGGCGGGGATCCGCCGCGGCCCGGTGACCCTCGGCTTCGGCGACGACAGCTGGCGCTGACACGCGGGCGGAATCCGTGCCACGATGGCAGCAGTGCCGGAGGGAGGCCGCCTGTGCCCGAGCGGGGATCGCGCGACCTGTCGCCGGGAACGCAGGCGCGCTTCGACCGGTTCTCCCCCACCGGGCCGAAGACGTCGCTGCTCAGCGTGCCGGGCGCGGTGGGGGCCGACGTGGCCGGCTTCACCCCCGTCGGCGACGTCATGGGCTGCGTCGTCCACCAGATCGGCTTCACGGGGACGGACACCTGGTCCGCCGACCGGATCGGGCAGCTGGCGGGGATCCTGCGCGAGGGCTACGAGACGGCCCTCGACCGGCTCGTGGAGGAAGCGGCCGCGATCGGGGCCGACGGCGTGCTCGGGATCGACTTCGCGGTGACTTCGCCCGATGGCGCGGCGCAGGAGTTCGTCGCACTCGGCACCGCCGTGCGCGCCAAGGCCGGGCCGCGGCCGCGGCACCCGTTCACCACCGGCCTGCCGGGCCAGGACGTCGCCAAGCTGATGCTCGCGGGCTGGGTGCCCGTGCGCGTCGCGGTCGGCATTTCCGGCCGGGCGTTCACCGACTACTGGCAGCGGTCCCTGGTCAACGAGTGGGCCGGGAACGTCGAAATCCCCCTGGCCACGGAACTCGCCACCGCCGTGCGGGCCGAGGCGCGAGCCGAGTTCGCCCGCGAGATCGGCGACTGCGGTGCCGACGGCGGGATCGTCTCGGACCTGAAGTTCGACATCTGGCCGGTCCACGACATCGCGGTGGCCGCCATGGCCACCGTCATCGGCACCGCGATCGCCCGCTTCCACGAAGGCCCGGCGACCCCGGCCGGCACGCTGAAGATCCTGCCGTTGAACCGTTCCGAGGAGGCTTCGTGACGCCTGCACCTTCCCCAGGGGATCCGGAGGGCGAAGCCCCGCCCGGCGCTGAGCACCACATCCCCGAGGATGCGATGCGACGGCTCACCGAGATGCGCCCCGGCGGGAAAGCCGGCCTGTTCACCTCGGACCTGAGCGTCAACGAGTTCCTCCTCGTGCGCGAAGCCGGGTTCCGGCCGCTCGGGCTGGTGCTGGGCTCGAGCATCTACCACGTCGGGTTCCAGTGGCGCCAGTGGACCAAGAACCAGGAGCTGGACCGGCTTTCCCAGGCCATGTACCACGCGCGCGAGCTGGCGATGTCCCGGATGGAGACCGAGGCGGACGTCCTCGGCGCGGACGGCATCGTCGCGGTCCGCCTGGAGATCGAGTTCAAGGAGTTCGGCACCGACCTGGCCGAGTTCATCGCCGTCGGCACCGCGGTCAAGGCCGAGGAACCCGGCGAATGGCGCACCAACGCCGGGAAGCCGTTCACTTCGGACCTGTCCGGACAGGACTTCTGGACGCTGGTGCAGGCCGGCTACGCCCCGCTGGGGATGGTGATGGGCACGTGCGTTTACCACATCGCGCACCAGCGGTTCCGGCAGGTGGTGGGCAACTTCGGCAAGAACGTCGAGATCCCGCAGTACACCGAAGCGCTGTACGACGCGCGCGAACTGGCGATGTCGCGGATGCAGGCGGAGGCGGAGCAGCTGGAGGCGGAGGGCATCGTCGGGGTGCAGCTGCTCTCGCTGCCCCACCAGTGGGGCGGGCAGACGACGGAGTTCTTCGCGATCGGTACCGCGGTGAAGCCGCTGCGCGCCGACCACCACATCGCCAAGCCCCAGCTCGTGCTGCCCCTCACCGACTGATGGGCGCGCTGGACTTCCACCTGCTGGTGGCCGCCCTGCGCGCGGACCGCGCGGACGTCGAGTCCTACCACCGGGTCCTGTCGGAGACGCTGGGCAGCGCGCTGCCACCGGGCATGGTCGAGGTCGCGCGCCGCCGGACCCTCGCCGACCGCGTCGCGCGCCGGGACGGCCAGGCGGTGTCGGTGCGGGTGACCACCCCGGACCACGTGCTGGTGCTGAGCGAGGCCGCGCACGGCGGCGTCGCGGCGGAGATCCACCAAGTGGTCCGGGGCGTGGTGATCAGCCGCAAGCCGGCCTCGGTCGAGGCCTGGCTCGCGGCTTTGGCCCGGGAACTGACCGCGCTGGCGGAAACGGACACGAAGGCCCGGGACGCGCTGACCCGCCTGCTGGACGGCTGAGTTCCCGGCCCGGGCGGTGGCCGCTACCCGACCGACACCCGCAGGATCTTGTTGTGGCTGTTGTGCGGGGTGCTGTCCTTGTCACCGTCCACACTGGTCGCCAGCCACATCTGGCCGTCCGGGGCCGGCTCCACCGTGCGGAGCCGCCCGTACGTGCCGTTGAAGAACGTCTGGAAGTTCGTCAGCGAGCTGCCACTGATCACCGCGCGGTAGAGCCGCGTCCCGCGCTGGCAGGCCACGTACAGCGCGTCGCGGATGATCGTGATGCCGCTGCACGAACCCTGCGCCACCGGGTACGTCTTCTTCGGCGCGATGGAGCCGCTGCACGAACCCGACGTCCCCTCACAGGAGGGCCAGCCGAAGTTGCCGCCCTTCACGATCAGGTTCGTCTCGTCCATGATGCTGTTGCCGAACTCCTGCTCCCACAGCCGGCCCTGGGAGTCGAACGCCAGGCCCTGGACGTTCCGGTGCCCGTAGCTCCACACCGCGTTGTGGAACGGGTTGTCCGCCGGGATCGAACCGTCCGGGTTGATCCGCAGCACCTTTCCGTTGGGACTGCTGGTGTTCGACGCGTTGTCGCCGTTCTGCGCGTCCCCGGTGCCCGCGAACAGGTACCGGCCGTCGGGGCTGAACCGCAGCCGGCCGCCGTTGTGGAACTTGTTGCGCGCGATGCCCGTCAGCAGGATCTGCTCGGTGCTCGTGGTCAGCGAGTCGCCGGCCGGGTCGTACTTGATCCGGACGATCCGGTTGTCGTTCGGCGAGGTGTGCATGATGTAGAGCCAGTGGTCGGAGGCGAACGACACCGGGTTGATCTCCAGCCCGGTCAGCCCGCCTTCGCCGTCGGTGCTCTGCACGTTCGGCACGGTGCCGATCGTCTTCTTCGCGCCGGTCTTCGGGTTCAGGTGGACGATCGCGTGCGCGTCGCGCTGGTTGTAGAGGATCGTGCCGTCCGGCAGGGTCACCAGGCCCCACACGACGTCGTCGTCGGTGCCGACCTGCGTGGCGCCGCAGACGCCCTGCGACGGCGAGCAGCTCGACCCGCCGGTGGTGGTGACGTCCAGGACCGGCGTGCTCGGCTCGCTGAGGTTGCCGTTGCCGTCGAAGGCCCGGACCTGCAGGTGGTAGGCCGTGTTCGGGGTCAGCCCGCCGAGCGTGGTGCTCGTCGTGTCCGACGTCCCGATCTGCGTGCCGCCGTCGTAGATCCGGTAGCCGGCGACCCCCACCTCGTCGGTCGACGCGGTCCACGCGAGGCCGATCGAGGTGCTGTTGACCGCGGTCGTGTGCAGGTTCGACGGCGCGGACGGCGGCGTGTGGTCGTCGGACGGCGGCGTCTTCACGATCAGGGTGCCGCTGGCCTGCGAGACGTTCCCGGCCGCGTCGCGGGCGTTGACGTAGAAGCCGTAGCTGCCGTTCGGGCCGAGGTTGCCACAGGTCGCCGTCAGCGCGCCGGTCGTGCTCGCGCAGAGCTGGCCGTCGCGGTAGACGTCGTAACCCGTGACGCCGACGTCGTCGGTCGCCGCCGTCCAGGAGATGGTCGCGCTGGTGGGTGTGACCCCGTCGAGCGTCGGCGTGCCGGGCGGCGACGGCGGCCGGACGTCACCCCCCGAGCCGTAGACGCCGAATTCCTGCAGCGAGTAGCCCTTCGACGCGTCGGTGCGGCAACGTTTCGTGCCGTACACCCGGACGTACCGGCCGGTGCCGTCGAGGGCGGTCAGGTCCTCGACGCCGCCCTTGCCCGCGGTCGTCGCGTAGATCTTCGTCCACGTGGCGTGGTCGGCGGACGTGTCGATTTCGTAGGCGGTGGCACAAGATGCGTCCCACTGCAGCCGGACGCGGCTGACGTGCACCGCCGCGCCGAGGTCGACGTAAATCCACTGTGGATCGACGCCAGCCGCGCTGGCCCAGCGGGTCGCCGAGTCGCCGTCGACCGCGTTCGCCGCCGGGCAGCACCCGCCCGACGACGACGCTGTCACGAGTTTTCCCTGTGACAGCAACGGGTCCGCGGCCTGCGCCGGTCCCGCCGTGATCATCGTGCCGGCGACGAGCGCGAGCGCGATCGCCCCCACCCGAATCCGTCTGCTCATCCCGTCCTCCATGGCTGATGACGACGGCGGAGGTCCGGGAAAACCCTACGAGCGCGGCGACCCGGTGGTCAACTGGCGTCCCGGTCAACGGGCAGCACCCGGCCGAGGAAACCCCGGAGGTACCCGGCGATCGCGTCCAAGTGCGTCTCGAGCGCGAAATGTCCGGAGTCGAGCAGGTGGATTTCGGCGTCGGGCAGGTCGCGGGCGTAGGCGCGGGCGCCGTCGGCGACGAAGATTTCGTCGTTGCCGCCCCAGACGGCGAGCAGCGGCACCCGGCTGGTCCGGAAGTACTCGTGGCACTTCGGGTACAGGCCGATGTTGTGGTGGTAGTCCGCGAGCAGCGCCTGCTGGATCGCCGCGGCGCCGGGGCGGTCCAGCAGCGCCTGGTCGTGGATCCAGACGTCCGGGCTGACCAGCGTCGGATCCGGCACGCCGTCGAGGTACTGCGCCCGGGTGGCCTCGAGGGTGACCATGGCGCGCAGGTCGTCCTCGCTCAGCGTGCCGGCGGCGAGCTTCTGCGTCAGGCCGGCGCCCAGGCCGTCGACGTAGGCGTTGCCGTTCTGCGTGACGATCGCGGTCACCCGATCGGGGTGCGCGGCCGCGATGCGGAGGCCCACCGGCGCGCCGAAGTCCTGGATGTAGAGCGCGAAGCGGCCGAGGCCGATCTGCTCGAGCAGGCCGAGCGTGAGGTCGGCGAGCGCGTCGAAGGTGTAGGCGAAGTCGCTGGTGGGCGGCGCATCGGACGCGCCGGCGCCGAGGTAGTCGGGCGCGACGACGTGGTAGCGGTCGGCCAGCGCGGGGATGAGGTGACGGAACATGTGCGAGCTCGTCGGGAAGCCGTGCAGCAGCACGATCGTGGGCGCCTCGGCGGGCCCGGCTTCCCGGTAGAACAGCCGGTGCCCGGCGACGGTGGCGTAGCGGTGATGAACGGTGACCACGGCGGTCTCCTCTCTCATGGTTACTTTTTCATTTATCCATGAGACAGCGTAGACTGTCAACCGTCGGGGACACTGCGGGCACGGACTTCGGGAGGCGGACATGGTCACGGCGGCACCGGGCGAGGACCGCTCGCCGGCACTGGCGCTGGTCAACACGCGGCGGCTGACGGCGGGCGGCGAGATCGACGACCTCGCCGAGCCCGGCGGCGCGGCCGGCTGGCTGCGGCAGCACGGACTCGCGGCGGCCGTCCCCGGCGCGGCCGAGCTGGGCCGCCTGACGGACTTGCGTCGCGCGGTCCGCGAGCTGCTGGCGGCGCTGACGGAGCACCGGGCACCAGACGCGGCGGCGCTGGAGACGGTGAACACCGCGGCCCGGGCGGACGCGGCGGCCTTGTCCCTGACTTGGGGAGACGGGCCGGTGCGCGAGTGGCACAGCACCCGGCCGGGCAGCATCGACGCGGCGGTGGCGGCCTTGGCGCGGGACGCGATCGAGGTGGTGAGCGGCGAGCTGGGGCCGCTGGTGCGCCCGTGCGAGGCCCACGGCTGCATCCGGTATTACGTCCGCGAGCACGCCCGCCGCCGCTGGTGTTCGACAACCTGCGGCGACCGGGTACGGGCGGCCCGGCACCAGCGGTTGGTGGTCGAGCAGCGCGAAGGGTCCCGCTGAGGGTCTCGAAGCGCCGGCCGATCCGGTGGTTCTCGCCCTAGTCGACCAAAGCGCCGCAGCTGACGTTCACCGTCGCCGCCGTCATCGAAGCCGCTCGGTCCGAGGCCACGAAGGCCGCCACCGCGCCCACGTCGGCCAAGGTCGCCGCGCGGCCCAGCATCGTCTTGCCCGCGATGTTCTCCGCCAACTCCGACTTCCCTGGGAAGTCCACCGGGAGGGTCTCCGGGATGCCGCCGGTCCGGAGCGTCACCGTGCGGATCCCGTGTGGGCCCAGCTCGGCCGCGAGCTGGCGGCGCATCGCCTCCAGCGCGTGGAACGCCACCTGCAGCCCGCCGACCGCGAACTCCCGCACCGGATCGGCCGCGCCCCCGAAGAACAGGATCGCCCCGGACCGCCGCGCGATCATGTGCCGGGCCGCCGCGCGGGCGGTCAGGAACTGGGTGCGCACGGCCGTCACCACCGGGCGTTCGTAGTCCGCGAGCGCCATCTCCACCAGCGGCTTGCCCTGGACGTCGCCGTGGCCGATGAGGTTGACCGAGACGTCGATCCCGCCCTCGGCGGCGACCGCGGCGGCGTGCTCGTCCACCGCTCGCTCGTCGAGGGCGTCGACCACCGCCGGCTCGGCCCGGCCGCCGGCCGTGCGGATGCCGCCGGCCAGCGCGTCGAGGCGGGCCCGGGTCCGGCCGGCGAGGAACACCCGGGCGCCTTCCCCGGCGAACGCGGTGGCGACGGCCGTGCCGATCCGCCCCGCGGCGCCGTAGATGATCGCGTTCTTGCCGGCGAGCAACGTCATGGAATCCTCCGAAGTCCGGGTGCGTTCACCGGTGCGTCGAGCGGGCCCGGCCGGAATCGACACTCACGGACGGGTGACACCCATCGGGTTCGGCACCGGGACGACGCCGCTGTCGAGCACCGCCCGTGCCAGCGGCACCGCCAGCTCCAGCAGCCGCTCGACGTCCGCGCCCAGGGCCTCGACCGGGGCCGTGGCCAGGCGATCCGTGTCGTCCTCGAGCCCGCGGCGCAGCTCGCGCCCGGCGTCGGTCAGGCGGCCGTCGGCGTCGAGGATGCCGCGGGTCCGCAACCGGTCCACCGCCGCGTCCCACTGGGGGTCCGACCAGCCGCGGTGGGGCTGGACGTCCTGCCGGCCGATCACACCGTCACCGATGTGGGTGAGCGTCGTCTCCAAGCCGTCCAGCCCGGCGTGGACCGCCGCCAGGACGTGGCCGTCGCCGCGGTGCTCGCGCAGGATCGTCGTCGCCAGCCACAGGCGCGACAGCGGGTCCGCCGGCTTCGGCACCGCCGCCCACGCCGCCGCGAGCGGGCGGCCGCCGAACTCACACGCCTCCGCCGCCCGCCACAGGAGCGCGCTCAGCTCCGAGACGTCGTCCGCGACCGCCCGCAACGCCGAGCCCACCGCCTCGAGCCGGGACCCGAGGACGGCCGCGGGCGAGGCGAACGACCACGCGTCCGGCACCGCCCGGGCCACCATCGCCGGCGCGAAGCCGAACAGCATCGCCGTCGCCGGCCCGGGACCGATCGGGCCCAGGGGCGCCAGCCGCCCCGCGAAGTAGCCCATCCAGTAGCCGCGCAAGCCGGCCGCCTTCGCCGCTTCGGCCGTCTCGGGCGCGAAGTAGACGACGGCGTGCAGCGGTTCCACGGCCGCCCAGAGGCGACGAGCGGTCATGGGCCCTCCTCACGGGGTCAGCCGGTGCAGGTCGCGCGGGAACAGCGTGACCTCCCGGACGTTCGCGGCGCCGAGCAGCCGCGCCGTCCAGCGTTCCAGACCGATCGCGAAGCCGCCGTGGGGTGGCATGCCGTGCGCGAACGCCTGCAGGTAATCGGCGTACTCCGGCGCGGCGTCGCCCAGCACCGCGAGGTAGTCGGCGTGCCGGTGCAGGCGCTGGCCGCCGGTGACCAGCTCCACCCCGCGGAAGAGCAGGTCGAAGCTGTTCGAGTAGCGGGGCCGCGCCGGGTCGGGGTGCGTGTAGAACGGCCGCTTCGCCATCGGGTAACCGGTCACGAACAGGAAATCCGACCCGTGCTCGCGCCGCGCCCACTCCGACAGCGCCCGTTCGTGGGCCGGGGCGAGGTCGGGCTCACGCGGGTCCGCCTCCAGCAGGTCCACCGCCGCCGCGAAGTGGATCTCCGGGATCTCTTCGGGCACGGTGACCAGCGCCGGGTCAGACATCCCGGCCAGTACCTCGCGGAGCACGGCCATGACGTCGTGGTGGTCCCGGATGAACCCCAGCTCGACGTCGAGGCTGGTGTACTGCGCGAGGTGCCGGGCCGTGTCGTGCGGCTCGGCGCGGAAGACCGGGCCGACCTCGTAGACGCGTTCGAACACGCCGACGAGGGCCTGCTTGAAGAACTGCGGCGACTGCGCGAGGTAGGCGGGGCGGCCGAAGTAGTCGATGCCGAAGACGCATCCGCCGGACTCGGTCGCCGACGCCACGATCTTGGGCGTGTGCACCTCGGTGAACCCTCGGCTGTCCAAAGTGGACCGGAACCCGCGCACGGCGGCCGCGGCCACCGCGAAGCGCTCCTTCAGCGCGGGATGCCGCAGGGCGACCGGCGCGTGGTCGAGGATCGCCGGCAGCGACGCGGTGACGGCGGGCCGGTAGAGGTCGAACGGCGGCGGCACCGCTTCGGCCAGCGTTTCCACCACCGGCTCGGTCAGCTCGACGCCACCGGGTGCGCGCGGGTTGGCCGACACGGTGGCGTGCACCTCCACCACGGTTTCCTCCGGTGGCGCGGCACCGCGCAGCACGACCTGCGCGAGCCCGGAACGGTCCCGGACCACGACGAATGTGACGGACTTCAGGCGGCGCCGGCGGTGCACCCAGCCGGCGACGCGGACGCGGGCGCCGACGTACCGGGGCAGGTCGGCGGCCAGAACACGAGAACTCATCACCCTCCCAACACGGATCCCTCGGGAGTGCGGGCGATCAGGGGAATCGCGGTGCCACCGCACTTTCACCGCCGGTGAGGCGGCCTCTTCGCGGCCCGGTGACGGGGGCCGGCCGGCGGGGCATGGGGCGCGGACGCCGTTCCTCCCCGCACTCCGGAGGGTCTTCGCCGCCGGGCACGGGACCGCCTTCCCAGCTACCGGCGGCTCTCTCGACCCGTGCGCTCCCGGGACTACTCGGCTCCATCAGCGCGTTGCCGGCCACGGTAGCCGCCCGGCCGCGAAGACGCCCCCCATTTTCCGGGTCAGCACAGTCGGGCCGGCACAGTCAGCCCCAGGCGACCGGCAGCTCCCGGACGCCGTACACCAGCGTGTTGTGCTTGTACGCCAGCTCCTCCCGCGGCACGGCCAGGCGCAGGTCGGGCACCCGCCGGAACAACCCGGTCAACGCCTCCTGCAACTCCACCCGCGCCAGCTGCTGCCCGACGCACTGGTGCGCCCCGAACCCGAACGCCACATGGGTGCGCGGGTGCTCACGATCGAAGTCCAGCTTGTCCGCACCCGGGAACACCGGCTCGTCGCGGTTGGCCGAGTTCAGCGCGGCCACGAGCCACTCCCCCGCCCGGACCTCCCGGGACCCGACCCGGACGTCCTCGGTCGCGTACCGCAGCACCCCCCACTGCACCACCGACAGGTACCGCAGCAGCTCTTCGACCGCCCGCTCCGGCGCGGCGAGCACCGCCTCACGCTGGCCGGGGTGTTCCAGCAGCACCAACGTGCTCAACGCGATCATGTTGGCCGTCGTCTCGTGGCCGGCCACCAGCAGGCTCAGCCCGAGCACGACGAGCTCCTCCATCGTGAGCGGATCATCGGCGCCGGCCGCCGAAAGCCTGCTGAACAGGTCTTCCTGCGGATTCCGCTGCTTTTCGGTGAACAACTCCGCCAGATAACCCGAAAGCGCGTCGTAGGCCTGCTCGCCTTCCTCACGCGTCGCGTCCGTGCTGACCAGCGTCGTGCTCTGCCGCTGGAACTGCGACCGGTCGGCGTACGGGACGCCGAGCAGCTCGCAGATCACCAGCGACGGGATCGGCAACGCGAAGTCCCGCACCAGATCGGCCGGCGCCGCCTGAGCGAGCATCGCGTCGAGGTGGCTCTCCACCAGCTGCCGGACGTAGCCGCGCAACGCCTCCACGCGCCGCACGGTGAACTCCGCGAGCACCTTCTTCCTCAGCCGCGAATGCGCGGCGCCGTCGAGCTGGATGATCGAGCCGGGGTGGACCTCTTCGTCGAGGTCGGCGTTCGGGTTCACGTGCACCGAAGACGCGCCGCGCGAGCTCATCGTGCGGTCGGCGAGCACCGCGCGGACGTCGGCGTAGCGCGTCACCAGCCAGGCGTCCATGCCCGCCGGGCACCGCACCTTCGACGTGGGCGCCGTTTCCCGGAGGGTGGCGTAGCTGCCGGGCGGGTCGAACGGGCAGCCGGCCGGCCGGGTCGTCGGGAGGGCCGGGGTTGCGGGAGCGGCCGTCACGGCGGATCACCTCTCTCTTCCGGTGGTCAGTCCCTTTCCACCTTGGAGACGACCGCGGCCGCCGTGGGGCGGGCGCCCCACTTGCGACCCGGATGGCCTAGCGGGCGCCGTACGCGCCGCCGTTCACGTGCACGACCTGGCCGGTGAGGTGCGCGGCTTCCGGCGCGGCCAGGAACCGCACGGTGTCGGCGATTTCCTCCGGACGGCCGGCGCGCTGGTTGAAGGCGATGGCGATCCGGGAGCTCAGCCATTCCTCGGTCAGCGTGCCGTGGAAGAACTCCGTGTCGAGGACGACGCCCGGCGCGACGACGTTGGCCGTTCCCGCGGCGCCCAGTTGCCTTGCCAGGTCGGTGTTCCACGCCTCGATCGCCGCCTTCGCCGCGCCGTACGAGCCTGAGCCCTGCTTCGCCGCGATGGAGCCGAGAGTCACCACGCGCACGTTGTCCGCGAAGCGCGGCTTCAGCGCCGCGGTGACGAGCACGGCGGAGAGCACGTTGGCCTCGAAGTTCGCCTGCCACGCGTCGGCCAGGCCCTTCAGGTCACCGGCCGCGGGCGCCTCCCGGACCCGGTCGGTGTTGCCGCCGGCGTTGTTGACCAGGACGTCCACCCGCGCCGGCAGTTCCGCCAGTGCGGCCTGCACGGCCGCGGGGTCGCTCGCGTCGAAGGCCACCGCCCGTGCGCCGATCTCCTCCGCCGCCGCTTCGAGGACGTCCTTGCGCCGCCCGGTGACGGTCACCCGCTCGCCCGCCGCCGCGAACCGGGCGGCGATCGCCAGCCCGATGCCGGTGCCGCCGCCGGTGACCACGATTTCCCGCTGTTCACTCATGGCGCCATCTTCGCCGAGGAAACCGCTTCCCCACCGATATTTCCCGCCGAGCGGGACACAACCGCAGTTTGTTAGGAACATTTACGAATAGGTCTTGACGCGCCGCCGCCGTCCCGGCGAACCTGGACCCACGCCGCAGTCACCGTCCGCCCAGTCCTCCCGGAGGCAGCATGACCCGGCGCGCGCTCGTGCTCGTCGTGACCCTGTTCCTCGCCTTGACCACCGCGCTGATCGGCGCGGGCACGGCGAGCGCGGCCACGACCCAGCCGACGTTCCTCACCTTCTACGGCTGGTGGGACAACACCCCGCCCGGCGGGGACATCTCCTACCCGCAGATCCACGGCACCGCGGGCGGCAAAGGCACCTACGCCGACCCGATCACCTTCGCCACCAGCAGCGACGAACTCAAGCCCGGCACCAAGGTCTGGGTGCCGCGGGTGCAGAAGTACTTCATCATGGAGGACGGCTGCGACGAGTGTTCCGCCGATTGGAACAGCCACGGCCCGAACGGCGGCCCCGGCCTGCGCCACATCGACCTCTGGCTCGGCGGCAAGGGCGGCAGCGCCTTCGACGCGATCGACTGCGAAGACGCGCTGACGCACTACAACGCCGACAACACGCCGGTGATGGAGCCGGTCGTCGTCGATCCGCCGTCGAACGAGCCCTACGACGCCACGCCGATCTTCAACACCAGCACCGGTGCGTGCTGGGGCGGTGCGGAGCCGAACACCACGGTCGGCCAGTACCGCAACAACTCCACCGGCACCTGCCTGGCCGCCCCGAGCAGCGGCACCACGCTGAAAGTGGCCGCCTGCACCGCCGGTGCCGAGCAGCGGTTCACCTTCCACGGCGCGTTCCTCGTGATCGACGACAAGTGCGCCGGCATCTCCGGCAGCTCGATCGTGCTGCAGACCTGCACCGGCGGCCCGGCCCAGCAGTGGTCGATCAACCCCGACGGCACCATTTCGGACATCCAGACGAGCAAGAAGTGCTTCCGCGCGTCGGGCACCACGCTCACCGCGGGCAGCTGCTCCGGCACCGCCGCCCGCTGGACGTTCACCGCGGCGGGCACCGCGGGCCTGAGCGTGACACCGTCGTCGGTGTCGGTCGCGCCCGGCGCTTCGGCGACGGCCACCGTGACCTCCGCCGACGCCGTGACGCTCTCCGCGAGCGGCGCCCCCGCGGGCGTGACCGTGTCCTTCTCCCCCGAGTCGGTGCCGGCCGGCGGGACCTCGACCGTCACGGTCGCCGCGGCCACCACCGCGTCCCCCGGCTCCGCGACGATCACGCTCACCGGCGGGACGAAGACGGCTTCGCTGGGTGTCACGGTGACCGGCACCGGCGGCCCGGAAACGCTGCTGTCACAAGGTAAAACGGCGACGGCGTCGTCCACCGAATCGTCGTCGTACCCCGCGAGCGCGGCCTTCGACGGCAACCTGACGAGCACGCGGTGGGCGTCCAAGGAAGGGAGCAACGCGGAGTGGCTGCGCGTCGACCTCGGCGCGGCGAAGTCCGTCACGCACGTCAAGCTGAGCTGGGAAGCCGCCTACGGGAAGGCGTACAGCGTCCAGACGTCGGCCGACGGCACCACCTGGACGACGATCTACAGCACCACGACCGGCAACGGCGGCACGGACGACCTCACCGGCCTGGCCGGCACCGGCCGGTACGTGCGGATGAACGGTGTCACGCGCGGCACGTCGTACGGCTACTCGCTGTACGAAATGCAGGTGTACGGCACCGCCTGAGTTGCTGGATCGGCAACGAGGTTTGCCTTCTCGGGGACGTTGTCCGCATGCTCGGAGGACGTCCCTGAGGAGGAACCATGCCCCACGACCACCCGATGACCGTCGACGCGATGCTCAAGCAGGACTTCTGGGAAGCGATGTACCAGCGTGACGAGCACCGGATCTGGAGCGGGAACGCCAACGTCAACCTGCGCACCGAGGTCGAAGGCCTGAAACCCGGGCGCGCGCTCGACCTCGGCAGCGGTGAGGGCGGCGACGCGATCTGGCTGGCCGAGCAGGGCTGGACGGTCGACGGCGTCGACATCTCGACCACCGCGCTCGCCCGCGCGGAAGAAGCCGCCGCCAAGGCGGGTGTGACGGTGAACTGGCTGCACCGCAACATCCTCGAATGGCAGCCGGAGGAGAGCTACGACCTGATCTCGGCGCAGTACATGCACCTGCCGCCGGACCTGCGCCGCGCCGTCTTCACGGCGGCCGCGGCGGCGATCCGGCCCGGCGGTTCGCTGCTGGTCGTCGGGCACTCGCCGAAGGCCATGCGGGAATTCGACGGCCAGAAGCCGCCGGAGGAGCTGTACTTCGAACCCGAGGAGATCACGACCTACCTCCGCGACCCGTGGCCGTGGGTGGTCGAAACGTGCGAGACGCGCGGCGAGGGCCACCACACCGACGCCGTCTACCGCGCGAGGCGGCTCGAGGCGTGAAGGAGCGAGGGCCCGCTCACCTCCCCCGACGGCGGTGAGCGGGCCCTCGCCCCGGCTCAGGCGAGCTCGAGGCCGTAGGCCTGCAGCTCGAGGGTGAGCGGGTAGAAGTAGCTGGTCACGGTGTCGCCGCCGGACAGCGTGCCCAGGCCCGTGGAGCCGTCGTAGGCCGGGCCGCCGGAGTCGCCGTGGTCGGTGTGCGCGGTGGTGCCGAACTCGTGGTTGAGCACGCCGACGTCGAAGTTGACCGACTCGTCGACCGAGGTGACCTCACCACTGCCGCCACCGGTGGTCGAGCCCTGCTTCTGCATCTGCTCGCCGACGGTCGGCGTCGCCGCGCTGGTGATCGGCCGGCCGGTGTTGATCTCGCCCGGCCCGGTGCCGTTGGGGCGGGTCAGCAGGCCGGAGTCGGCGCCGGGGCAGTCGCTCTCGACGACCTGCGCGCCGGAGACGTCGCCGCCGGACCAGGTGCCGCCGAGGTTGGTGCAGTGGCCCGCGGTGAGCAGGAACGGCGAGCCGCCGCGCGTCACGTTGAAGCCGAGCGAGCAACGGCCCTGGCTGTTCTGGATCGCGTCGCCGTCGGCGATGTAGAGCGACAGCTTGCCGGTGCGGTGCTCGACGCGGACGCTGTCGCCGTACTGCGCGGCGGCCGCGGCGACCTTGCCGGCGGTCTCCTTGCTGGCCGCGTCGTAGACCTTCACCACGACCTGATTGGTCTTGGTGTCGATGCCCCAGGCGGTCTGCGGGACGTTCTTCACCGCGTCCAGCCGGTTCTTGACACCGGTCAGCGCGGCGAAGGTGTGCTTGACCTTCTTCGCGGTGAGACCGGCGGCCTGCACCTGCTGCATGGCGGCGTCGTCGACGACGTTCACGACGGCCTTGCCGTTCTCCAGGTAAACGCCGCCGGACGCGGCACCGAGCGCGTCGGCCACCTGGGTGGCGTTGGTGATCGCGTGGGCCTGCAGTTCGGCGAAGGCCAGCGGGGACGCGGTGGCCGCCGAGGCGCAAACGCCGCTGGTCAGCGCGGCGGCCGACAAGACGGCGAGGGTCTTGAGAGCGGTCTTCCGGGGAGTCATCAACTTCCTCCAGTGGGGCGTTCGAAGCCGGTTGCCGACACTTTCGTTGCCGAGCAACCAACGCACTACCGACGAAGGTTGGTTAATAACCAAGGGAACCGGACATACCGCTCAGATCACCCGGACGGCCCAGCTTTCGCAGGGCGTCCGGCCTACTCGCGCCGCCGGCGGACGTGCTCCTCGTACCGCGGGTTCTTCTTCAGGTACCCGGCGATGAACGGGCAGACCGGCACGATCGTCCCGCCGTGGGCGACGACGTCGTCGAGCGCACCCGCGGCGAGCACCTTGCCCAGGCCCTGGCCGGAGAAGGCGTCGTCGATCTCGGTGTGGGTGAACACCGTGAGGTCGCCGCGCCGGTCGTACTGCGCGATCCCCGCCAGCTTCTCGCCCGCCCACAGCTCGTAGCGGTCTTCGTCCGGGTTGTCGACCACCCGGTTTTCGTCGGTCATCAGCTCTCCTCGCTCGCCGGACACCCACCATCGTGCGACGGCTCGCCACCGCGTGCCGATCGGGCCGGGACACCGCTGGGCCGGCCGGGGGAAGCGCCCGTCCCGTTCGTGTGCTTCGCGGCTGTTCCCCTTGGCGGACACCGCGGCCGGCTGGTTGCCTCGCGGTGTGCCTGAACAGCCGTTCGTCCTCCCCGAGTTCTACCTGCCCTACCCGGCGCGCCTGAACCCGCACCTGGACCGGGCGCGCGAGCACAGCAAGGCCTGGGCGCGCGAGCACGACATGATCGACGTGCCGCAGCACGGCACGGTGATCTGGACCGAGCACGACCTCGACTCCCACGACTACGCGCTGCTCTGCGCGTACACCCACCCCGACGCCGGCGCCGAAGAGCTCGACCTGATCACCGACTGGTACGTCTGGGTGTTCTACTTCGACGACCACTTCCTCGAGCTCTACAAGCGCACCGGCGACATCGACAGCGCGCGGGGCTACCTCGACCGGCTCGAGCTGTTCATGCCCGCCGAAGGCGAAATCACCGCGGACCCGGAGAACCCGGTCGAGCGCGGCCTCACCGACCTGTGGAACCGGACGGTCCCGCACCGGTCGGCCGGCTGGCGGCGCCGGTTCGCCGACAGCACGAAGGCGCTGCTGGACGAGTCGCTGTGGGAGCTGGCCAACATCAACGAAGGCCGGCTCGCCAACCCGATCGAGTACGTCGAGATGCGGCGGAAGGTCGGCGGCGCGCCGTGGTCGGCGAACCTGGTCGAGCATTCGGTGCACGCCGAGGTGCCCGGCGCGATCGCCGCGTCCCGGCCGATGGAAGTCCTGCGCGACTGCTTCGCCGACAGCGTCCACCTGCGCAACGACCTGTTCTCCTACCAGCGCGAAGTGCAGGACGAGGGCGAGCTGTCCAACGGCGTGCTCGTGTTCGAGAAGTTCCTCGGGCTGGGCACCCAGGAAGCGGCCGACGCGGTCAACGACCTGATCACCTCCCGGCTGCACCAGTTCGAGCACACCGCGCTCACCGAGGTGCCCGCGCTGCTCGACGACCACTGCGTCGACCCGGCCGCGCGCGCGGCGACGTTCGCCTACGTCAAGGGCCTGCAGGACTGGCAGTCCGGCGGGCACGAATGGCACCTGCGGTCCAGCCGGTACATGAACGAAGGCGCCTTGACCGACCGGGGCGGCCCGGATCTGGGCGGCGCGAACGGCCTGGGCACCTCCGCGGCGCGCATCTTCGCGTCGGTGCTCGCCACCGCACCGCAACGGCTGCGGGCGTACGGTTCGACGCCGTTCCGCGCGGTGGACGTGCCGCGGCCGTCGGTCGACGTGCCGTTCCCGCTGCGGCTCAGCCCGCACCTCGCCGCGTGCCGGATCCGCAACGTCGACTGGGCGCGGCGCACCGGCTTCCTCGACGGCGTGGTGTGGGACGAGCGGAAGCTGCGCGCCGCCGACCTGCCGCTGTGCGCGGCGGGCATCCACCCGGACGCGACGGCCGAGGGCCTCGACGTCACGAGCGACTGGCTGACCTGGGGCACCTACGCCGACGACTACTACCCGGTGGAGTTCGGCGCGACGCGTGACCTGGCGGGCGCCAAGGCGGCCAATCTCCGCCTGTCGGCGTTCATGCCGGTGCACGATTCGCCGATGCCGGCGCCGGCGACGGCGCTGGAAGCGGGCCTGGCCGACCTCTGGCCGCGGACCACAGCGGGCATGCCCACGGAGAACCGGCGCGCGGTGCGCCGCGCGGTCGAGTCGATGACGTCGAGCTGGCTCTGGGAGCTGGCGAACCAGGCGCAGAACCGCATCCCGGACCCCATCGACTACGTCGAGATGCGGCGCCGGACGTTCGGTTCGGACCTCACGATGAGCCTCTCGCGGTTCTCGCACGGCCGTTCGGTGCCGCCCGCGCTGTACCGCACGCGGCCGGTGCAGGCGATCGAGCACTCGGCAACGGACGTGGCGTGCCTGATCAACGACCTGTACTCCTACCGCAAGGAGATCCAGTACGAAGGCGAGCTGCACAACGCGGTGCTGGTGGTGCGGAACTTCCTGGACTGCACCGAGGAGCGCGCGTTCGGCGTGGTGACCGACCTGGTGCACGCCCGGCTGGCGGAGTTCGAGCACGCGGCGGCGATCGAGCTGCCGGCCCTGGTGCGCGACCACGCCATCGAGCCGGCCGTCGAGGAGATGCTGCTCGGCTACGTCCAGGAACTCCGCGACTGGCTGGCCGGCATCCTGAACTGGCACGAGAACGTGGGCCGCTACACCGAGCCCGAGCTGCGCTACCACCCGGCGGCGGCGACGGCGACCACGTTCGGCGGCCCCACCGGCATCGGGACCTCGTCGCTGCGCATCTCGTCCCTGCTCCCCGCAGGTCACTGAACGGCGTTGCCCTGGCCACTCCGCCGGGCATTCGGCGGCGGAGGAGGTGATACTCGGGGCGTGAGCGGCTTCAGCCTGCGGTTCCTCGGCCATTCGACCGTCCGCCTGAACCTCGGCGGCCGGGTCCTGCTGACCGATCCCGTGCTTACCGCGCGCGTGGGCGGGCTCGTCCGGGTGGTTCCCGTCCCAGACCCCGGCGCCTACGCCGGCGTCGACCTCGTCCTGCTCTCCCACCTCCACGGCGACCACCTGCACCTGCCGTCGCTCGAACTGCTCGGCGCGGACACCCGGATCGTCGTCCCCCGCGGCGCGGGTTCCTGGCTCACCAAGAAGGGCTTCCGAAACGTCGAGGAGATCGCGCCCGGGGAGACGCTCACCGACGGCAGCCTGACCATCACCGCCACCGAAGCCGTCCATTCCGGACACCGGTGGGGCCCGCGCCTCACCCACGGCCCGCAAAGCCCCGCGCTCGGGCACCTGATCGAAGGCGACGGCAACACGATCTACAACGCGGGTGACACCGACCTCTTCGACGGCATGCGCGACCTCGGCCCGGTCGACATCGCCCTGCTGCCCGTCTGGGGCTGGGGGCCGACCCTCGGCCCCGGGCACCTCGATCCCGCCCGCGCCGCGCAGGCCGCCGCGCTGGTCCAAGCCAGGGCGGCCGTCCCGGTGCACTGGGGCACCCTCGCTCTCCCCGGCATCAGGCGCACTGCCCGGATGCAACGGCTGCTCGCCGACCCGCCGCGGGTGTTCGCCGCCGAAGTCAAAGGCAAGACCGAAGTGCTCTTCACCGAGCCCGGTGCCGACGTCGCCCTGCCCTCGCCGAAGGACCGCGCGTGAACTGGACCGACCCCGCCGCCATCGGGTACCCCGCGGTGTTCGGCGGCGTGCTGCTCGGCTCGATCATCCCCATCGTCCCGACCGGCGCGGTGGTCGGCGGCGCGGCCGCCGTCGCGACGACGACCGGCCACCTGTCCCTGCCGCTGGTGATCGTCCTCGCCACCCTCGGCGCCTACCTCGGTGACGTCGTGACGTTCGGGATCCCGCGCCTGGGCAGCGAAGCCGCGTTCCGCTGGATCAGCCGCCGCCAGCCCGCCGAACGGCTCGAGAAGGCCCGCGAGCAGTTCGCCCGCCGCGGCTGGCAGCTCGTGGTGATCGGCAGGCTCGTCCCGGCCGGCCGCATCCCGGTGCTGCTCGCCGCGGCCGCGCTGGGCTACCCGTGGCGGCGGCTGCTGCCCGCCGCGCTCGGCGCGTGCGTCCTCTGGGCGTGCGCGTACGCGGTGCTCGGCATCGTGAGCGGGGGCATCTTCGACTCGCCGGTCGTCGCGACGCTGCTGGCGACGGTGCTCGTCCTGCTGGTGACCGTGCTGGCCAACCTGATCGCCCGGTGGCGGCGCAAGACCAAGGAGCCGGTGTGACGGCGACAGCCCCGAAGGGCCGGCTGCTGCGCGGCGGCCGGGCGGTCGCCCGCGCGGTGGGGGTGTGGATCGCGGTGACCGGCGCGCTGCGCCTGCTCGACGTGCTCCTGCCCGGGTTCCGGATGACGCACTGGTGGCAGCCGGCGGTCTGCGCGCTGCTGCTCGGCCTGCTCGCCGCCGTGGTCTGGCCGCTGGTCATGCGGATCGCCTACCCACTGGCGTTTCTCACCTTCGGGATCTTCGGCTTCCTGCTGCTCGGGGCCGGGACCCTGGCCGTGTTCCGCACGGTGCCCGGCGTCGAGGTCGCGGGGTTCCGGACCGCGGTGACCGTCACGCTCGGCATGGCGGCCGTCGGCGCGCTCATCTCGAGCCTGCTCGCCGTCGACGAGGACGAGATCTTCTTCCGCCGCGCCGCCCGGCGCCGCCGCCGGCCCACTCCCGCGGGCGAGACCGCTGTTCCCGGGGTGCTCTTCCTGCAGATCGACGGCCTCGGGTACGACACCGTCCGCCGCGCGATCCGCGACGGCGACATGCCGACGTTCGCCGCGTGGCTCGCCGAGGACAGCCACAGTTTCACCCGGTGGCACACCGACTGGAGCTCGCAGACCGGGGCGAGCGTCTGCGGCATCCTGCACGGCTCCAACCACGACATCCTCGGTTTCCGCTGGTACGAAAAGGACCGCGACCACGTGATGGCGTGCGCGCACCCGGCCGACGCGGCCGAAATCGAGCGGCGGCACTCGGACGGGCGCGGCCTCCTGTCCGGCGACGGCGCGAGCCGCGGCAACCTGTTCTCCGGCGACGCCGCCCACGTCAGCCTCACGATGAGCTCGATCCCGGTGCTGGTCCCGAAAAAGCTGCTGCGCCGGCACCGCGACCGGCTCGGCGCGGGCTACTACGCCTACTTCGCGAACCCGGTCAACGCGCTGCGGACGTTCGCCGTCGCGCTCGTCGACGTCTTCCGCGAAATCAGCGCGTCGGTGCGCCAGCGCCGCGCCGGCGTGGTGCCGCGGATCCCGCGCGGCGGCTGGTACCCCCTGGCCCGGCCGGGCACGACGGTGATCGCGCGTGACGTCGTCGTCTCCGCGATCCTCGGCGACATGCTCGCCGGGCGGCCGGTCGTCTACGCGGACTTCCTCGGCTACGACGAGGTCGCGCACCACTCCGGCATCGAGCGGTTCGACACGCTGTCGGTGCTGCGCTCGATCGACCAGCAGATCGCCCGGCTGCACCGGGCGAGCCGGCTGGCGCCCCGCCGCTACCACGTCGTGGCGCTCTCGGACCACGGCCAGACCCAGGGCCAGGCGTTCTCGCAGCGGTTCGGCGAGACGATCGAGGCGTACGTCGGCCGGCTGTGCGGTGGTTCGCCGCCGCCGGCCGCGGCGTCTTCGGGGAAGCGGCGGCAGGCCGAGAGCTGGCAGATCAACGCGGCCCTGGCGGAGGCGACGAAGAGCGGCGGCCTGATCGCGCGCCGGCTGCGCGCCCGGGTGGAGGACGCGGAGTGCGCCGAAGACCGCCCGCGCACGACGTCCGGCTCGCCCGGCGCGGTCACCCGCGTGGCACCCGGCGTGGTGGCGGTCGTGTCCGGGCACCTCGCGATGGTGTCGTTCACCGAGCACGAAGGCCGCGTCGAGCTGGAGACGATCGAGCGGGAGTTCCCGGACCTGCTGCCGTCCCTGGTGGACCACCCCGGCGTCGGGTTCCTGCTGGTCCGCAGCGGCGAGTTCGGCCCGGTGGTGCTGGGCCGCGACGGCCTGCACCGGCTGGCGACGAACGTCGTCATCGGCGAGGACCCGCTGCTGCCGTACGGCCCGCACGCCGCGGACCTGATCCGCCGGGTCGACACCTTCCCGCACTGCGCCGACGTGATGATCAACAGCCGCTACGACCCGGACTCGGACCAGGCTTCGCCGTTCGAGACGCACGTGGGCTCGCACGGCGGCCTGGGCGGCCCGCAGCAGCGCGGTTTCGTGGTGCACCCGCGTGAGCTGCGGTTCCCGGGCGAGGTCGTCGGGGCGGAGGCCCTGCACCGGGTGTTCCGCGGCTGGCTGACCGAGTTGGGCCACCCCGAGCCGGCCGGGGCCCCGGTTTCGGAGGTGGTGGCGTGAACCTGCTGCGGGAACTGCCGCTGGGCACGCGCGTGGTGGTGCGCTACCGCATCGAGGGCGGCTTCACCGACGCGCTCGGGGACCTGGTGGCCCGCGACGAAACGACGTGCACGGTCGAGACCCGGCGCGGCCCGGTCGTGGTGACGTTCTCGTCGGTCACGCTCGCCAAGCCGGTGCCCCCGCCGCCGGTGCGGAAATCGGGTGGCGGGCCACCGCCCGGTTTGTGACCATCGGAGGCGTGTTCGACGACCTGGTGGCCGAGGCGGCAGCGGTGTCCGTCGACGGCTGGGACTTCTCCTGGCTCGACGGCCGCGCCACCGAAGCCCGTCCTTCGTGGGGCTACCAGCGGCTGCTGGGTTCCCGTCTCAGTGGCGTGCAGGCGGCGCTCGACCTGGAAACCGGCGGCGGCGAAGTCCTCGACGGCTGCCCGGCCCTGCCACCGGTTCTGGTGGCCACCGAGTCCTGGCCGCCGAACATCGCGAAGGCATCGGCCCGGCTCCGGCCGCGCGGGGTCCACGTCGTGGCCACCGCGGGCTTCCCCTTCCGCGACAACACCTTCGACCTCGTCTCCAGCCGCCACCCGGTGACGACTTCGTGGGCCGAAATCGCCCGCGTCCTGCGGCCGGGCGGGACGTACTTTTCGCAGCAGGTCGGCCCGGCCAGCGTGTTCGAGCTGGTGGAGTTCTTCCTCGGCCCGCAGCCGGAGCAAGCACGCAACAGCCGTCACCCGGACCACGCCGTCGCCGCCGCGTCCGCCACGGGGCTGGAGGTCGTCGACCTGCGGGCGGAGTCGCTGCGCACGGAGTTCTCCGACATCGGCGCGGTGGTCTACTTCCTGCGCAAGGTGATCTGGATGGTGCCGGGGTTCACGGTGGAGCGGTACCGGGACAAGCTGCGGGAGCTGCACGAGCGGATCGAGCGCGACGGCCCGTTCATCGCCCACTCGACGAGGTTCCTCATCGAGGCCCGGAAGCCTTGACGATCGCCGCCTCGACGCCGTCGAGCAGCAGCTCCAGCCCCGCCTCGAACGACAGCCGCGCCTCCCGCTCCAGGTAAGGCTCGTCGGAAGGTTCGAAAGCACCCTCCTCCCCCAGCTTGGCCACCGTCGGGAACCGGGCCGGGAGATCCGGCGCCAGCTCCCCCAGCAACGCCGACCGCGCGTACCACCAGTCCTCTTCGGACTGTCCCGTCTCCTGGGCCGCCTGGCGGGACTCCGCCGCCGCCTGGACCGAGCCCCGCACGATGTTGAACAACGCCGCCACCACCCAGCGGACGCGGGACAGCGGCAGCCCGGTCGACGCCAGGACGGAAAGCAGCGTCTCCTGCACGTGGAACTCCCCCGGCCCCAGCACCGGCCGCGCGGGCGAGACCTGCAGCAGCCACGGGTGCCGCAGGTGCAGGTCCCACAGCGCGTCGGCCAGCGAGAAAGCCGCCGCGCGCCACCCCGAAGTGACCGGGAACGACGACGGCAGCTCGCCCAGCGTCCGGTCGTACATGAGGTCGACGAGCTCGGTCTTGCCCGGCACGTAGGTGTACAGCGCCATCGCCGTGCGGCCGAGGCGCTCCCCGACCGCGCGCATCGACAGCGCCGCCATGCCCTCGGCGTCCGCGATCTCGATCGCCGCCGCGACGATCGCCTCGACGGACAGGCCCGGCTTGGGCCCCGGGCCCGTGCGCGGCGCCGCCACGCGCGGCCCCCACAGCAGTTCCATGGACCTGCGGGCGTCGCCCTGACCCGCGAAGACGACCACCTTGCCGACTCCTTACAGCCTAAAGTAATGTACGATGGACAATCACTTTACAGCCTAAACTATCAAGAGGGACGGTATGACCTCACCCAGGCGGGCCGCCGACACCCACGACGTGATCGAGGTCCGGGGAGCCCGGGAGAACAACCTGACCGGCATCGACCTGGACATCCCGAAGCGCCGGCTCACGGTGTTCACGGGCGTCTCCGGCTCCGGCAAGTCGTCCCTGGTCTTCGGCACCATCGCGGCCGAGTCCCAGCGGCTGATCAACGAGACCTACAGCGCCTTCCTCCAGTCCTTCATGCCGAGCCTGTCCCGCCCGGACGTCGACCTGCTGGAGAACCTGAGCGCGGCCATCGTCGTCGACCAGGAGCGGATGGGCGCCAACTCGCGCTCCACGGTCGGCACCGCGACCGACGCCTACGCGATGCTGCGGATCGCCTTCTCGCGGCTCGGCGAACCGCACGTCGGCACGTCCGGCGCGTTCAGCTTCAACCTGCCCGAGGGCATGTGCCCGGCCTGCGAAGGCCTCGGCCGGGTGTCCGACCTCGACGTCCACGCCCTGCTCGACTTCGACCGCTCGCTCAACGAAGGCGCGGTGCTCGTCCCCGGCTGGGCGCCGGACAACTGGTACGTGCAGATCTACGCGGCGTCCGGCTTCTTCGACCCGGACGCCAAGATCCGCGACTACACCCCCGAACAGCTCGACGAGCTGCTGCACAAGGGGCCCTGCAAGGTGAAGGTCGGCAAGCAGAACCTCACCTACGAAGGCCTCGCGGTGAAGGTCAAGCGGCTCTACCTGCAGAAGGACACCGAGTCGCTGCAGTCACACCTGCGGGCGTTCGTCGAGAAGGCCGCCACCTTCAAGACCTGCGGCGAGTGCGGCGGCGCCCGGCTCAACCAGGCCGCGCTGTCGGCGAAGATCGCGGGCCGGAACATCGCCGACTGCGCCGCGATGCAGATCAGCGACCTCGCCGAGTTCGTCCGGAGCCTCGACGCGCCGTCGATCCGCCCGCTGCTGGGCAACCTGCGCGACACCCTCGACTCGCTGGTCGAGATCGGCCTCGGCTACCTCTCGCTCGACCGCGAATCGGCGACGCTCTCGGGCGGCGAGGCGCAGCGCGTGAAGATGGTGCGGCACCTGGGCTCCAGCCTCACCGACGTCACCTACGTCTTCGACGAGCCGACCGTCGGGCTGCACCCGCACGACATCGAGCGGATGAACAACCTCTTGTTGTGCTTGCGGGACAAGGGGAACACGATCCTGGTCGTCGAGCACAAGCCGGAGACGATCCGGATCGCCGACCACGTCGTCGACCTCGGCCCCGGCGCGGGCACCGCGGGCGGGCGGCTCTGCTACACCGGCAGCGTCGACGGCCTCCGCGCGTCCGGCACGCTCACCGGCCGCCACCTCGACCACCGGGTCACGCTGCGCGCGCAACCCCGCAAGCCGGCCGGGCACGTCGGCATCACCGGCGCGAAGCTGCACAACCTGCGGGACGTCAGCGTCGACGTCCCGCTCGGCGTGCTGACCGTGGTCACCGGCGTGGCGGGCTCCGGGAAGTCGTCGCTGATCCACGGCTCCCTGGCGCACCGCGACGACGTCGTCGTGGTCGACCAGTCGGCGATCCGCGGGTCCCGCCGGTCCAACCCGGCGACCTACACCGGCCTGCTCGACCCGATCCGGACGGCGTTCGCCAAGGCCAACGGGGTCAAGGCGAGCCTGTTCAGCGCCAACTCCGAGGGCGCCTGCCCGCGCTGCAAGGGCCTCGGCGTGATCTACACGGACCTGGCCATGATGGCCGGTGTCGCGTCGGTCTGCGAAGAGTGCGAGGGCAAGCGGTTCACGCCCAAGGTGCTCACCTTCGAACTGCGCGGCAAGAACATCAGCGAGGTCCTGGCGATGTCCGTCGCCGAAGCGCGGGAGTTCTTCGCCACGGGCAACGCGCGCACGGTCCTCGACCGGCTCGCCGACGTCGGCCTCGGCTACCTGACGCTCGGGCAGCCGCTGACCACGCTTTCGGGCGGCGAGCGGCAGCGGCTCAAGCTGGCGATCCGGATGGCCGAGAAGGGCTCGACGTACATCCTCGACGAGCCGACGACCGGGCTGCACCTCGCCGACGTCGACCAGCTGCTGGCGTTGCTCGACCGGATCGTCGACGCGGGCAACACGGTGATCGTCATCGAGCACCACCAGGCCGTGATGGCGCACGCCGACTGGCTGATCGACCTCGGCCCCGGCGCCGGCCACGACGGCGGCCGGGTCGTCTTCGAAGGCACCCCGGCCGCGCTCGTCGCGGACGCCACCACGCTCACCGCCCGGCACCTGCGCGAATACCTGGGGAAGCCGTGAAGCCGGCCGGCTTGCTCGAAGTGACGGCGGTGCGGCAGGTGACCCCGCGCACCGTCCGCGTCACGTTCACCGGCGACGGTCTCGGCGAGCTCGAGCCGTGGCCGGACCAGCAGCTCAAGCTCCTGTTCCCGCCGCCGGGCCGTCCGGTGCGGCTGCCGTTGGCCGGCGACGACGTCCTGCGTTGGTACCAGGCGTACCTCGCGATCCCCGAGGACGAGCGCCCGGTGATGCGCAGCTACACGGTGCGCGGCCGCGACCCGGGCCGGGCGGCGATCGACGTCGACTTCGTGCTGCACCCCGGCTCGGCGGGACCGGCCACGGCGTGGGCGCGCCGAGCCGCGCCGGGCGACGTCCTCGGCCGCTACGGCCCGGACGCGGCCTACCGCCGTCCACTGTCCACAGCGGACACCCTGCTGTGCGCGGGCGACGAGACGGCGATCCCCGCCATCGCCACCATTCTGTCCGAAGTGGACAATGCGGTGGTGTTCGTCGAGGTCGCGGACGTGGCGGAGGAGCAGCCGCTGCCCGGCGAGGTGCACTGGCTGCACCGGGACGGCGCCGGGCACGGCAGCCGCCTGGTCGAAGCCGTGCGCGACGCGAAGCTGCCCGACGGCTCGGTGGCCGCGTGGCTGGCGGGCGAAGCGGGGATGGTGCGGTCGCTGCGCCGCCACCTCGTCGGCGAGCGCGGCTGGGCCAAGGACGTCATCGAGTTCACCGGCTACTGGCGGCGCAGCCTGACCCAGGATGACGCCCCGACCCCGGACGACCTGGCCGACGCGGCGGAAAAGCTGGGAGACTCGGCCGGGTGGACGGGGAACTGACGGCCTCGGGCATCGACCCGGCTTCGGTGGTGGCGGCCGAGGACATCGGCGGCGGAACGTACAACCGGGCGGTCCGGCTGCGGCTCGCGGACGGACGGCGGCTGGTGCTCAAGATCGCGCCGTCCGCGCCGGGCCTGTCATACGAACACGACCTGCTCGCGACGGAAGCGGAGTACTACCGGCTGGCGTCCGGGCCGCTGCCGTCGGTGGTGGGCGCGGGGCCGGGGTTCCTGCTGATGACGGAGGTGCCGGGCGAGCCGTGGAACCGGACGCCCGGCGCCGGCCCCCACCTGCGCGCCGAACTGGGCGCGATCGTGGCGCGCCTGCACGAGACGACCGGCGACGGCTTCGGCTACCCCCAGGACCCGCTGCACCCGACGTGGCCCTCGGCGTTCACGGCGATGGTGGACGCGATCCTCGCGGACGCCGTCCGGTATCGCCTGCGGCTCCCGCGCCCGGCGGCGGAGATCGCCCACCTGGTGCGCCGCCACGAGCCGTTGCTGGAGCTGGTCACGACGCCGGTGCTGGTCCACTTCGACCTGTGGCAGGGCAACATCCTCGTGGACGGCGACCGGGTGTCGGGCATCATCGACGCCGAGCGCGCGTTCTGGGACGACCCGGTGGCGGAGTTCGTTTCGCTGACGCTGCTCCACGACCTGGACGCACCCCTGCTGGAGGGGTACGGCACGGCCCGCTTCGACGCCCCTGGCCGCCGCCGGCTGACGTTGTACCGGGTGTACCTGGGCTTGATCATGCTGGTGGAGATGGTGCCGCGGCAGGACACGAACGCGGACCGGGAGCGGTTCGTCTCGGCCTGGCTGGCCGAGAACCTGGACGCGGCCCAGCGGGCGTTGTGACGACGTCGCGCGCACGGCCACCGGCCGTCACGCGAAGACCAGCGACACCAGCTCGTCCACGAACGGCTCCACCAGCTCCGCCCCCGTCCGGTGGAGCACGCTGTGGAACAACGCCACCCGCCCGTGCGCGCCCACGAACACCACCGCCGCCGCGCGACCCGGCGTCACCCGCAGCGGGTGACCGGCCTCGACGCAGCGCTCGAAGCCCGCGGCCAGCCGGTCGATCACGTCCAGCAGCGGGCCCTCCGCGCGGGCGTCCGGGTCCGGCCGCGAGGCTCCGTTCGCGAGCATCAGGCGATAATGGCCGGGATTCTCCATGGCGAACCCGCAGTACGCGTGAATCTGCGCCCGGACCCGGCCGACGACGTCGGTTTCGCCGAGTGACTCCTCCGCCGCGCGCATCGAATCCCGCAGTCGAGCGTATTCGTGATCGAGCAATCCGCGGACCAATTCCGCACGATCGGAGAAATGCTGGTAGATGCTCGCCGGGGCGATGCCGACGGCCCGGGCGACGCCGCGGATCGTCAGCCCGTCCTCGCCGCCGAGCTCGGCGAGCAACCGGCCGGCCGCGGCCAGGATCTCGCCGCGCAACCGTTCACCTTCGCCCCAGCGGTTTCTCGTTCGGCCTATTCCGGCTTCGACGTGTTCCGGCACCCGCCTATTCATACGCCCGCGGCAGGCACCACTGTATTCCGGGGTCCGGAAAACGCCTTCAGGAAACCAGTGCGGGGTACAGCCCGGCGAGATCACCGGAGAGCCCGGCGCGCACGTTCCGGCTGACGTCGTCGGCGAGCACCTCGAAGCGGCCTTCCTCGACGCCGTCCAAGGCCAGTCCCGCCACGACCGCCGGGTCGATCTTCGGGCCGTCGACGTGCTTGGCCATGTCGGTGTCCATGTACCCGACGTGCAGCGCCGTCACCTGCGTCTTCTGCGCCGCCAGTTCGAGGCGCAACGCGTTGGTCAGCGACCAGGCCGCCGACTTGGCCGCGGAGTACGCGGCCACCTGCGGTGCGGTGAACCAGGAAAGCACCGACAGCACGTTGAGCACCGCGCCGCCGCCGTTGCGCTCGAGGACCGGCGCGAACTCGCGCGTCACGGCCAGCGTGCCGAAGTAGTGCGTGTCCATCTCCAGCCGGATGTCCTCGAGGGACCCGCCGAGCAGGGACGCCCCGGTCGACGAACCGGCGTTGTTCACCAGCAGCGTGACGTCGCCGGCGATCTTCGCCGCTTCCCGGATGGACTCCGGGTCGGTCACGTCGAGGCGCAGCGGGACGACGCCCGGCAGGTCGATCGACTCCGGATTCCGCGCGGCGGCGTAAACCTTGGCCGCACCCCGCTCCAGCAGCGCCGCGGCGAACCGGCGGCCCAGGCCCCGGTTGGCTCCGGTGACCAGCGCCACCGCACCCGTGATCTCCATGACGAACTCCTCTCGCACCTGGCTTGCTCGTTGCAAGCTAGCTAAGGAGGACTGTACGACGTAGACTTGCTCGTAGCAAGTCAGGTCGAAGGGATCACACGATGAGCCGTCGCGTCACCTGGGCGGACGCCGCCTGCCCGATCGCCCGCGCCGCCGACGTCCTCGGCGAGCCGTGGACGCTGCTGATCCTGCGCAACGCCACCGCGGGCACCACCCGGTTCGAGGACTTCCGCACCCAGCTCGGCATCGCCGACAACGTGCTGACCACCCGGCTGGCCAAGCTCGTCGACCGCGGCCTGCTGACGAAGCTCCCCTACCGCGACGGCGGCCGCACCCGCCACGAGTACCGCCTCACCCAGGCCGGCTCGGACGCCCTGCCGGTGCTGCACGCCCTCGGCGCGTGGGGCGACGCCCACACGGCGTCGGAGCACACCCCCGGCCCGATGACCCTGGTCCACTCCCGCTGCGGGCAGCTCACCCGGCCGGGCGCGAAGTGCGATGCCTGCGGGAAACCGCTGACCAGGGGCGACCTGGCGTGGCGCGGATCCTGGCTCGGCGAGGGCGAAATCCCCCTGGCGGATCCGGTCGGCTGAGCCGGCCGGGCCTGCCGGACCACTACGAAGACCCGTGGCACGTCGGCTAGGTTCGACGGCATGCTCACCACGCTGGCCGTCGAGAACTACCGCTCGCTGCGTGACCTGGTGCTGCCGCTGTCCGGCCTGACCGTCGTCACCGGGCCGAACGGCAGCGGCAAGTCGAGCCTGTACCGGGCGCTGCGGCTGCTGGCCGACGCGTCGCGCAACGGCGCCGTGGCGGCGCTGGCCCGGGAGGGCGGGCTGCCGTCCACGCTGTGGGCCGGCCCGGAAAACGGCGTGCGACGGGGCACTACGCGGGTTCAGGGCAAGGTGCACACGAAGGCCGTCGGGCTGCGGCTCGGCTTCGCGGGCGGCGAGTTCGGCTACGCGCTCGACCTGGGATTACCCGTGCCGGGCAAGAACACGCTGTTCAACCTCGACCCGGAGTTCAAGCGGGAAGCGGTGTGGTCGGGGCCGGTCCTGCGGCCGTCGGCGCTGCTGGCGGACCGCGGGGGCCCGTCGGTGCGCACCCGCGTGGCTTCCGGGGCGTGGGGTGACGAGCGGTTCAAGATCCGGCTGACCGACAGCATGCTGAGCGAGTTCGCGGACCCGCGCGCGTGCCCGGAGCTGGTGGTGCTGCGCGAGCGCATCCGGTCGTGGCGGTTCTACGACCACTTCCGCACGGACGCGGACGCCCCGGCGCGCCAGTCCCGCATCGGCACCCGCACCCCGGTGCTGGCCCACGACGGCGCCGACCTCGCGGCGGCCCTGCAGACGATCATCGAGGTGGGCCGCACCGAGGAGCTCGCGGAAGTGCTCGACGCGGCGTTCCCCGGCTCGGCCTTGGAGGTGCACTCCCAGGACGGCCTGCTGTCGGTCCAGTTCCGCCAGCACGGGTTGCTGCGCGCGTTGTCGGCGGCGGAGCTGTCGGACGGGACGCTGCGGTTCCTCCTGTGGATCGCGGCCCTGCTGACCCCGCACCCGCCGGAGCTGCTGGTGCTGAACGAGCCGGAGACGAGCCTCCACCCGGACCTCCTCCCGGCCTTGGCGACCTTGATCGCGACGGCGGCGAAGGAGACCCAGCTGGTGGTGGTGTCCCACGCCCGGCCCCTGATCCGCGCACTGGCGGAGGTGGCCGAGGTGAGCACGGTCGAGCTGGAGAAGGAGTACGGCGAGACGAAGGTGGCCGGCCAAGGGCGGCTGGACCGGCCGTCGTGGCACTGGCCCGCCCGCTGACCGGCGTCAGCGGCCGCCGGTGCTTTCGCGGATCTCCAGCGCGAACGGCGTCTGGATGTCCTGCGGCGGTGACGTCTTGTCCCCCGTGATGCGCCGGTGCACGAGGTCCACCGCCGCCTCGGCCAGCGCCGTCTTGTCCGGCGCGATCGTCGTCAGCGACGGCAGCGAGAATGCGCTCTCTTCGTTGTTGTCGAACCCCACGATCGCCACGTCCTGGGGCACCCGCAGCCCCAGCTCGGCCACCGCGCGCAGCGCGCCGACGGCCAGCAGGTCGTTGAAGCAGAACACCGCGTCCGGCGGCGAAGGCAGCGCCAGCAACGACTTCATCGCCGCCGACCCCACCGACCGGTGCCACTTCTCCGCCGGGGCCACCAAAGCGTCCGAATAGGACAAACCGGCCTCCGCGAGCGCCGAACGGTAGCCGGCCAGCCGCTGCGACGACGTCCCGCGCTCCGGGTTCCGCCCGATCGCCGCGATGCGCTTGCGGCCCAAGGAGGCCAGGTGCGAAACCGCCGTGCGCGCCGCCAGGACGTTGTCGATCGCGACGTGGTCGATCGGCACGTCCACCGCGTGCTCACCCAGCATGACCAGCGGGATCCCGCCCGGATCGGCCGGGAAGTCCGGCGCTTCCAGTGCTTCCGGGTGCACCAGGGCGCCGTCGACCAGGTGGGGCCCCAGCGACGAAAGCGTCTCCCGCTCCCGTGACCGCGTCCCCTGCGTCTGCTCGATCAGGACGCTCCAGCCACGCTTCTGGGCCGCGGTGATCACCAGGCCGGCCAGCTCGCCGAAGTACGGGATCGACAGCTCCGGCACCATCAGCGCCAGGAACCCGGTGCGGCCGCGGCGGAGGTTGCGGGCCCCGACGTTGGGCCGGTACCCGGTCGCCGCCAGGGCTTCCTCGACCCGCCGGCGGTTCTCCGGCTTGACGAAGGCGTAGCCGTTCACGACGTTCGACACCGTCTTCACCGAAACTCCGGCAAGCGTGGCGACGTCCTTGAGCGTCACGGTCACGGGCGGTCCCTTCAGAGAGTGAGCACGAAGTGTAGCGAGCCGCCGCCGGTTTACAACGTTGTTCCAACGATGTAAAAAGTACCTCAAGGCTCCCGCGGTGACCCCGATCACCCCGGCGAGCGGGCCACCAACGACGCTGCCCGAGGAGTCACCGTGCTCTTGTCCTCCCGTCCCCGACTGGTCCTGGTCACCGCAGCCGCCGCCGCGCTGACCCTCACCTCCTGCACCAGCAGGGAAGAATCCCCCGCAGCCCCGTCGAGCGGCGGTGGGCCGGCCGCCAGCGCCCAGTCCGCCGCGCCGTCCGCCGACGGCTGCACGCTGCAGAAAACCGGTTACCCCAAGGTCGACCTGAAGACGGCGGTGGTCGGTTTCTCACAGTCCGAAAAGGAGGCCAATCCCTTCCGGATCACCGAGACGCAGTCCATCCGCGACGAAGCCGCGAAGCTCGGCATCGCGAGCGACAAGCTGCTCGTCACCAACGCCCAGAGCGACCTGAACCGGCAGATCAGCGACATCAAGTCCATGCTCGACCGCGGCGCCCAGCTGCTGGTCGTCGCCCCGCTGAACTCTGACGGCCTCCAGCCGGCCTTCGACGCGGCGAAGGCCAAGAAGGTCCCGGTCATCACCATCGACCGCAAGGTGACCTCGCAGCCCTGCACCGACTACCTGACCTTCATCGGCTCGAACTTCGTCGAGCAGGGCAAGCGCGCCGCCGAGGAGACCGCGCGGGTCACCGGCGGCACCGGCAAGGTCGCGATCCTGCTCGGCTCGTCCGGCAACAACGTCACCACCGACCGCACCAAGGGCTTCAAGGACGAGCTCGCGAAGACGTCCGGCCTGTCCGTGGTCGCCGAGCAGACCGGCGAGTTCGACCGGTCCAAGGGCCAATCCGTGATGGAGCAGCTGATCCAGAGCCACCCGGACATCACCGCCGTCTACGCCGAGAACGACGAAATGGGCGTCGGCGCGGTCAACGCGCTCAAGACGGCAGGCAAGACGCCGGGCAAGGACGTCAAGATCGTCTCCATCGACGGCACGCGCAACGCCGTGCAGCTCATCGTCGACGGCAGCTACAACGCCGTGATCGAGTCCAACCCGCGCTTCGGCCCGCTGGCCTTCCAGACGCTGCAGAAGTTCGAGAACGGCGAGCCGATCCCGGCGAGCATCGTGATCACCGACGACCAGTACGACGAGACCAACGCTGCGCAGAAGGTCGGGAACTCCTACAAATGACGGCAGCCACCGAAGAGGACGTCGCCATGACGACCGCACCGGTGCTCGAGGTGACCGGGGTGACCAAGCGGTTCCCCGGCACCCTCGCGCTCGACGACGTCGGCTTCGTGCTGCGGCCGGGCGAAGTGCACGCGCTGGTCGGCGAGAACGGCGCCGGCAAGTCCACGCTGATCAAGGTGCTCACCGGCGTCTACCAGCCCGACGAAGGCGAAGTGCGCCACCTCGGCGAGCCGGTGACGTTCAAGCGGCCGATCGACGCGCAGCGCGCCGGGATCTCCACGATCTACCAGGAGGTCAACCTCGTCCCGCTGATGAGCATCGCCGGCAACGTCTTCCTCGGCCGCGAGCCGCGCACTCGCACGGGGCTCGTCGACTGGTCGAAGATGTACGCCGAGGCCCGCGAGCTGCTCAAGGGCTACGGCATCGACGACGACGTCAAGCGCCCGCTGCACACCCTGGGCGTCGGCGCGCAGCAGATGGTCGCGCTCGCCCGCGCGGTCTCGACCGACGCCAAGGTCGTCATCATGGACGAGCCGACGTCGTCGCTCGAGCCGCGCGAGGTGGAGACGCTCTTCGAGGTGCTGAACCGGCTGCACGCCGAAGGCATCGCGATCGTCTACGTCAGCCACCGGATGGACGAGCTGTACCGGGTGTGTGACAGCGTCACCGTCCTGCGCGACGGCCGGGTCGTCCACAGTGGACCGCTGAAGCCGCTGCCGCGCATCGAGCTCGTGTCGCTGATGCTCGGCCGCGAGATCCGCCAGATCCGCGAAGAGGGCGTCACGGCGTTCGGCGAGGAGCACGACGTCGAGCGCGAGCCGCTGCTCAAGGCCGAAGGCCTCTCCGGCCTGCGGAAGCTGCACGACGTCTCGGTGAGCATCCGGCCCGGCGAGGTCGTCGGCCTGGCCGGGCTGCTCGGCTCCGGCCGCAGCGAGACCGCGCGGGCCATCGTCGGCGCGTTCCCCCTCGACGGCGGCAGCGTGCTGCTGGCCGGGAAACCGCTGAAGAGGGGCAAGATCGCCCAAGCCGTGCGGGCCGGGATCGCGTTGCTGGCCGAGGACCGCAAGACCGACGGGATCATCCCGAACCTGTCGGTCCGGGAGAACATCGTCCTGGCCGCGCTCCCGACGCTCTCGCCGTTCGGCCTGGTCAGCAAGGCCAAACAGGACAAGATCGTCAAGATCTTCATGGAGCGCCTGCGGATCAAGGCGGCCGGCCCCGAGCAGAAGGTGTCGGAGCTGTCCGGCGGCAACCAGCAGAAGGTGCTGCTGGCCCGCTGGCTGGCCACCGGCCCGAAGATCCTCCTGCTCGACGAGCCCACCCGCGGCATCGACGTCGGCGCCAAGGCCGAGGTCCAGGCGCTGATCGACGAACTCGCCCAGGAGGGGCTCGGCGTGCTGCTCATCTCGTCCGAACTGGAGGAACTGATCGACGGCTCCGACCGCGTGGTCGTGCTGCGCGACGGCTCGGCCGTCGGGGAGCTGACCGGCGACCGCATCACCGAGGAGAACGTCCTGACGGCGATCGCCGCGGAGAGCACCGGGGGTGACAACGATGTCCACCGCCACCCTTGAGCGCGCGAAGGTCACCGCGTGGCTGCAGGACTACGGCGTCTACCTGGCCGTCGTCGTGCTGCTGCTGTTCAACGTGGTGTTCACCGAGAACTTCCTGTCCGCGGCCAACTTCCGCACCCAGCTGGTGCAGGCGGCGCCGGTCTGCATCGTCGCGCTCGGCATGGCGCTGGTGATCGGCACCGAGGGCATCGACCTCTCGGTCGGCTCGGTGATGTCGATCGCCGCCGCGCTCATCCCGCTCTACCTCGGCGCGGGCTCGCTGACGGCGATCGTCGTGGCCGTCCTCGCCGGGATCGTGTCCGGCCTGTTCAGCGGCTACCTGGTGGCGTACCTGGGCATCCAGCCGATCATCGCGACCCTGGCGCTGCTGGTCGGCGGCCGCGGGCTGGCCCTGGTCATCGCCCACGGCCAGCTCGTCCAGCTGCACAACCGCGACTTCCTGGAACTGGGCACCGGCGACGTCCTCGGCGTCCCGATCATGGTCATCGTGGCGGCGGTGCTCGCGGTGCTGGCCGGGCTGGTCGTGCAGCGCACGACGTTCGGGCGGCACCTGGTCGCCGTCGGCGGCAACCGCGCGGCCAGCACCCTGGCCGGGCTGCCGGTGAAACGCGTGCTCGTCGGCGTCTACGTCATCTCCGGGGCACTGGCCGCGGTGGCCGGCGTGCTGGCGACGTCGAGGCTCGCCGCCAGCGACCCGAACGACCTGGGCCTGCTGATGGAGCTGTCCGCGATCACCGCGGTCGTCGTCGGCGGCACGCCGCTGAGCGGCGGCCGGGTCCGCGTGCTCGGCACCGTGTTCGGCGCGCTGCTCATGCAGCTGGTGCACGCCACCCTGATCAAGCACAACCTGCCGGACTCGACCGCGCAGATGGTCCAGGCGGCCATCATCGTCGTCGCCGTCTACGTCGCCCGCGAGCGGAGCAGCCGATGACCGCCCAGTCCGCCACGCCGGTCACCGAGCGCAACGCCGCCCTCGCCGGAGTCCTGCAACGCCAGGGCGCGGCCGTCGTCCTCGTGCTCGGCATCGCCGCCGCGTGGTTCGCCTTCCCGCGCTTCGGCTCGCCCGACAACCTGCGCGACCTCGCGCTGCAGAGCTCGTTCCTCGCGGTGATCGCGCTCGGCATGACGTTCGTGATCATCTCCGGCGGCATCGACCTCTCGGTCGGCTCGAACTACGCGCTCGGCGGCGTCCTCGCCGCGTACGGCGCCCAGTACGGGCTGGTCGTGGCGATCCTGCTGCCCCTGGCGGTGTGTTCGCTGATCGGGTTCGTCAACGGCCTGCTCATCGCCCGCACCGGGATGGCACCGTTCATCGTCACCCTGGCGTCGCTGCTGTTCGCCAGGGGCCTGCTGCTCGCGCTGACCTCCGAGGGCGCGACGACGTACAAAGTGGACGCCGGCTCGGCGTTCCTCTGGCTCGGTCAGGGCACGATCTTCGGCATCGGCGTCCCGGTCTACCTGACGCTCGTCCTGTTCGCCCTCGGCGGGCTGCTCCTGCGCCGCACCCGGTTCGGGCAGTCCGTGTTCGCCATCGGCGGTGCCGAGCAGTCGGCGCTGCTGATGGGGCTGCCGGTGGCCCGCACCAAGATCAGCCTCTACACGCTCAGCGGCGCGCTCGCCGGCGTCGCGGGCATCCTCACCGCCGCCTACCTGCAGTCCGGCGTCACGGTGATCGGCGTCGGCACCGAACTCGACGCGATTTCCGTCGTCGTCATCGGCGGCACGCTGCTGACCGGCGGCGCCGGGACGATCGTCGGCACGCTCGTCGGCGTGCTGCTGCGGACGCTGATCCAGAACGTCATCAACCAGATCGGCACCCTCGACTCCAACTACCAGACGGTGGTGAGCGGGGCCTTCCTGCTCGTCGTCGTGGTGATCCAGCGCCTGCTCGCGCGCTCCCGTACCCGCTGAACCCGCGTCCCCTACCAGGAGGTTCACCGCATGTTCCGCCCCGCCCGAAAATCCCGGAGATGGCTCACCGCGGCCGCCGCGTTCGCGGTCGCGGTGGCCGGCCTCGGCACCGTGCCGGCCGCGGCCTCGGCCGCCGAACCCCAGTGGCAGCGGCTCACCCCGCCGCTGTCCACGCCGTGGACCAAGGACGTCTCCCCCGCCAACGCCCTCCCCGACTACCCCCGGCCCCAGCTGACCCGCGACAAGTGGCAGAACCTCAACGGCGTCTGGGAGTTCGCCAAGGCGACCCCCGGGGAAGCCGCGCCGGTCGGCAAGACACTGGGAGAGCGCATTCTCGTGCCCTACCCGGTCGAGTCCGCGCTGTCCGGGATCATGCGCCACGAGACGAACATGTGGTACCGGCGCACGTTCGAGGTCCCGAAGGACTGGCAGGTCGGCAAGGGACAACGGCTGCTGCTGCACTTCCAGGCCGTCGACTACGACACGACGGTCATCGTCAACGGCAAGACCGTCGGCCGCCACACCGGCGGGTACGACGCGTGGTCGGTGGACGTCACCGATGCGCTGACCACCAAGAAGACCCAGGAGGTCGTCGTCGGCGTCGCCGACCCGAACGACCAGGGCGGGCAGCCGATCGGCAAGCAGCGCCAACCCGGTGACGGCATCTTCTACACGCCGACGTCGGGCATCTGGCAGACCGTCTGGATGGAGCCGGTGGCCTCCGCGCGCATCGACCGCCTGGACGTGACGCCCGACGCCGCTTCGGGTTCGGTCACGGTGAACGCAGTGGTCGGCGGGCCGGTGAAGCAGCGCGTCGAAGCCGTCGCCTACGACCACGGCCGCCCGGTCGGGCGCGTGTCCGGTGACGCGAACAAGCCGTTGAAGCTCAAGGTGGACCGGCCGCACCTGTGGTCGCCGGACGACCCGTTCCTCTACGACCTGCGCGTCAAGCTGTCCGGCGGGGACGAAGTCGGTTCGTACTTCGGCATCCGGTCGATCAGCGTCGGCAAGACCGCCGACGGCAAGCAGCGGATGCTGCTCAACGGCAAGTTCGTCATGCAGGTCGGCCCGCTCGACCAGGGTTTCTGGCCGGACGGCATCTACACCGCGCCGACCGACGCGGCGCTGAAGTTCGACCTGGAGCAGGAGAAGGCGCTCGGCTTCAACATGGTGCGCAAGCACATCAAGGTCGAGCCGGACCGCTGGTACTACTACGCCGACAAGCTCGGACTGATGGTCTGGCAGGACATGCCGGCGATGAAGGACGACATCGAGCCCTCCGCGGCTTCGCGCGTCAACTTCGAGTCCGAGCTGCACCGGATGATCGACCAGCACCGCAGCTTCCCGTCGATCGTCACGTGGGTGCCGTTCAACGAAGGCTGGGGCGACTACGAGGTCGGCCGCATCGCCGATCTCGTCAAGTCCTGGGACCCCTCCCGGTTGGTCAACGCCGAATCCGGCGTCAACTGCTGCCGGTCCGAACCGGACAGCGGCCGCGGTGACATCTACGACGACCACAGCTACACCGGCCCGGGCACGCCGATGCAGAGCGGCCCGCGCGCGGCGGTCGACGGCGAGTACGGCGGCCTCGGCCTGAAGGTCGACGGCCACCAGTTCGACCCGGCGGGCAGCTTCGCCTACGAAATGGAGCCCGACAGCGCAACGCTGACCCGGCGCTACGGCGAGCTCCAGCAGCGCCTGCTGCTGGTCGCCCAGCGGTGCGGGGTGTCGGCGGGTGTCTACACGCAGACCACCGACGTCGAGAAGGAGGTCAACGGCTTCTTCACCTACGACCGGCAGGTGAAGAAGATGGACTTCGCGGCGGTCCGCGCGGCGAACCTCGCGGTGATCAAGGGCGCCACCGGGGCGCCGGTTTCCGGTCCCTCGGTGCCGGCCGGAACGCCCGGCATCGACGGCATCGCCGCGTACCCCTTCGACGAAAACGCCGGCACGGTGGCGAAGGACGTCGTCGGCAGCCACGACGCGACGCTCGCGGGCGGCGCGTCCTGGACCGCGGGCAAGACCGGCTCGGCGCTGGCGGTGAACGGGTCGGGCCAGTACGCCGACACGGGTGCCGCGCTGCTGAACACCGAAGGCAGCTACAGCGCGGCGGCGTGGGTGAAGTTCAACGCCGTGGGTGACGGCTTCCAGACGATCGTGAGCCAGGACGGCGACAGCAACAGCGCGTTCTTCCTGCAGTACTCGGGCGCGGACCACCGGCTGGCGATGAGCTTCGTCGGCACGCGGGCCTTGGCGCCCACGGCTCCGGAGCCGAACCGCTGGTACCACGTCGTCGGCGTCCGCGACGCGGCCGCGGGCACGCTGAAGCTGTACGTCGACGGCCAATTGGCGGCCACGAAGAGCGTCTGCCTCGGCGAAGCGTCGACGGGCCACACGGTGATCGGCCGCGGCAAGTACGGCGGCGGCCCGGTCGACTACCTCAACGGGGCGGTCGACCAGGTCCACGTCTACGACCGGGCGCTGTCCGACGCGGACGTGAGCGCGTTGTACGGCAGCGGCAAGTAGCGATCGGTCCGGAATGGCCGCACCGGGATTTCCGGTGCGGCCATTCCGCTTTCCGCGGGCAACACGCCGGCTCGTGGACGTGCGTCGACCCGGCCGCGAGCGCACGCGGTCTGACGGCCGCCCGTGGCGGTAGCCGTCACGGTCGTCCTCACCCCTGCCGCGCGAGCAGCCCGGCCAGTAGGTTCGTGAGCCCTTCCGCCAGCCCGAACGCGGGCGGCTCCGCCGGCCCGGCGGCCGCCACGGCCGCCGTCGGGTGGGCCGCGGGCCAGGAGCCCGACACCAGGACCACCACCCCGTGGGCGAAGTGCCGGGCCGCTTCCGACGGCAGCTCCGGCACCCGGACCCGCACCAGCTCGCCCAGCCGCTCGGTGTTCGCGGCGGCGCGGCGGCTGAAGCTGCGGGCGAACTCCGCCGGGATGTTGCGCTCCAGCACCGGCGCCATCGAACTCAGCAGCTCGCACAGCACCGGCTGCCCGGCGAGCGTCGCCGCGATCGTGCCGGCGATCCGCTCCTCCCGGGCGAAGCCGGGCTCCGCCGGCCCCGGCTCGCCGAGTGCTTCGGCCAGGTCGTCGAGCCACGCCGTCCACGCGCTGTCGAGGACCTCCAGGAAGATCGCTTCGCGGCTGTCGAAGTACCGGAGCACATTGGACTTCGCCAGCCCCACCCGGCAGCTGAGCTCCCGCAGGCTGATTTCGGCGACCGGCCGCTCGGCGAGCAGCTCCCGCGCGACGGCGAGGATGACCCGCCGGCGCGCCTCGATCTGCTCGGGACGGCGGGCGCGCTGGAATCCGGCGCTCATGGCGCCGAGGCTACCGATCCGTCGACGCCTTCGTCCCGGACTCCCGGCGCGACTTGACCCGGCGGTAGCTCCAGCCCAGCAGCGCGAACAGGATGACCGACGACAGGATCAGGCTCGACCCGGTGCTCCAGCCGCTGAACGGCAGCGACTTCACCGTGCCCCAGACGATCCCCGCCGCCAGCAGCGCCAGCCCGGCCAGCACCGAGCCGGCGATGCGCAGCGGCGACGACACGCTGTCCTCGGCCGCCTTCATCGCGCGGTCGCGCACCGGGTCGACGTACCGCTCGAGCGCCGGGAACTCCGAGGCCAGCAGCAGCAACCCGGCGAGCACCAGCAGCAGCCCGGGGCCGGGCAGCACCAGCAGCAGCACCCCGACCACCAGCAGGATCGCACCGGCCACCACGACCAGGACCCGCTTCATCCGCTTTCCGAGCCCCACGCGACCACTCCTGTCGTTTCGGCCGATTCTTCCCGTCGCGGCCGCTGTCTGCCACTCACGAGAGCCCGTACCCGCGCGGCGGCCACGACTAACGCGCCGAGCGTCGCCGAACCCAGCCAGCCGACGACGCCCGGCCAGACGTACAGCACCTGCCCGAACGTGCCCCGCCGTCCGGCGAAGACCACCCCCATCAGCTCCGGCAGCAGCACCAGGGCCACGCCGGGCACCAGGCAGGGCAGCAGCCGCAGCCCCGCCCGCCACGGGCTCGTCCGCCGCGCGGCCCACCGGCGCGCGTGGCGGACGCCGAGGGCGGCGAGCAGCACCGAAAGCAGGATCAGCGAGGCGAGCACCCGGTCCGCGATCACCCCCGCGGGCAGCGCGAGCTCCGGCGAACCACCTTCGACCAGGGTGGCCAGGCCCTGCGCCAGCGTCTCCGCGTCGTTGTCCAGCGCCAGGCCGGTGGTGGCCGTCACGGCGATGCCGTGGCCGTCCGGCAGCAGGATCTGGGCGGCGGTGTGGCTGAACCAGTCGCCGGAGTGGGACAGCTGTCCCGGCGGATAAGCCCGCCAGCCGAAGGCGTAGTCGCGCCCGGGTGCCGGCGTGTGCGCCAGCGCGACCGACGACGGCGACAGGACACCGCCGCCGTCACGCTGCGCGATCAGCCACCGCGCCAGGTCCTCGGCGGTGGTCAGCACGCCGTGGCTGCCCCCGGTGAACCAGTCCCGTTCGGCCACCGGGATCGCGAACCCGAACGCCCGCACGTACCCCGGCGAGAGGTCCGCGGGCGGCTCGTCCACGGTGGTGCTCGACGTCATCCCGAGCGGCTGGAACAGCCTCGCCCGCAGGTAGGGGGCGAACGGCTGCCCGGCGACGACCTCGACGATCCGGGCGGCGACCTCGTAGTTCGGGTTGTGGTAGTGGAACCGCGTGCCCGGCTCGTCGGCGAGCTGGGCGTCCTGCAGCCGGGTGACGGCCTCGGCGAGGGTGTGCGGCTGCGGCAGCGTCAGGTCGGGGAACGCCGAGTCGGCCATCCCGGACGTCTGGTCCAGCAGCATCCGGACGGTGATCTTCGCGCCGCGCGGGTCGGCGAGCCGGAAGCCCGGCAGGTACCGCGTCACCGGCTGGTCCAGCCCCAGCCGGCCCGCTTCGGCGAGCTGCAGGACCGCAAAGGCCGTCATGGACTTGCTCACCGACGCGATCGGCAGCCGGGTCGACGCCGTGAGGGGCGTGCCCGCGGCGTCGTGCCCGTAGCCGGCGACGCGGACGACGTCCTTGCCGTGGGTGACCGCCACCGTGGCGCCGGGCAGGCCGGTGTGGTCCAGGTAGGCCCGGACGTAACCGTCGATGTCCCGGGGCGGCGCCGCGCCGGCCGGGGTGGCCGTGGTCAGGAGGAGGGCGGCCAGCACGAGGAGGAGCCTTGTCATGGCGGTGAAGGTAGGCAGCACGGGGCGGCGGTCGCTGCTGCCGGACGGCCGGGGCGGCCCCCTACTTTCGGCAGCTCCTTGACGAGCGGTGGCGGCGTCCCTATATTCAACTCATTGGTTGATAAACCATCTGGTTGATCGGAAGGTGCGGCTCATGCCGGGCGTGGTGGCGAGCTTCTGCATGTCGCTCGACGGGTTCGTGGCACGGCCCGACGACAGCGTCGGACCGCTCTTCGACTGGTACCAGGCCGGAGACGTCGAAGTCCCGATGGCCGGCTACCCGATCACGTTCCGCGTCGCACCCGCCAGCGCGGAGTACCTGAGCACGTTCCTCGATTCGGTGCGCCACAGCGCCTTCGTCTGCGGCCGCCGGGTGTTCGAGTACACCCACGGCTGGGGCGGCCGGCCCCCGGGCGGCGGCGCGGCGTTCGTCGTGACCCACCGCCCACCCCCGGCCGGCTGGCCCGCCGGCAACTTGGCGCCCTTCACCTTTTGCGCGGACGTCACGAGCGCGATCGAACAGGCCAAGGCGGCCGGCGACGGGACGGTGGGCGTTTCCGGGCCGTCGATCGCCCAGCAGTGCCTGCGCCTCGGCCTGCTCGACGAGGTGCGGATCGACCTGGTCCCGGTGCTCCTCGGGACCGGCGTGCGGTACTTCGAGGACGCCGACAGCGGGGACGCCGAACTGGAGCAGGCGGAAGTCGTTGCGGGACAAGGAGTTACCCATTTGCGGTACCACGTTCGCTACCGTCGATCCCGATAGGACACCCCACGCCAGTCCGGGCCGGCGACCGACTCGGCGGCCGCCGCGGACCCCCGGCAACTTCAGTCGGCCGCCAGCAACTGCTCGAACGGAACGAACTCCGGCTCCCCCGGCGCAGCAGGCCGTCCCCCGGCCAGCGAAGCCAGCTCCGCCCCCGCCTTCTCGATCCGCCGCTGCAACGCCCCTGAGGCCTCACCACTGCCCCAGTCGGACGAAGCCGCGTACACGCCGGTAGCGACCGCGTCCGCCTTCAAATACCCGAACAACGGCCGCAACTGGTAGTCCAGCACCAGGGAATGCCGTTCCGTCCCGCCCGTGGCCGCGAGCAGCACCGGCTTGTCCACCAGCGAATCCGCGTCCAGCACGTCGAAGAACGACTTGAACAACCCGCTGTAGGCCGCCGTGAACACCGGCGTCACCGCGATCAGCGCGTCCGCGCCGGTCACCGTCTCGATCGCCGTGCGCAGCTGGGGGCTCGGGAAACCCGTCAGGAGGTTCTTGGTGATGTCCAACGCGATGTCCCGCAACTCCACCACGGACACCGCGACCGGCTCCCCGGCCGCGGCGACGGTCGCCGCGGCCAGGCGGTCGGCCAGCAGGCGGGTCGATGAGGGCACCGACAGTCCGGCCGTCACCACTGCGAGTTTCATACCGAAGCCTCCACCGATGCCGCATTCGAAGCCGCAGCCGCAGCCGCCTTCAGGGACGCGTGCGTCGGCGCGTCCGGGACGTGGGCCGGGCGCCGGGCGTCCAGCTCCTTGCGCAGCACCGGGATCACGTGCTCGCCGAGCAGGTCGAGCTGCTCCAGCACCGTCTTCAGCGGCAGGCCCGCGTGGTCCATCAGGAACAGCTGGCGCTGGTAGTCGCCGAAGTTCTCACGGAAGGTCAGCGTCTTGTCGATGACCTCCTGCGGGCTGCCCACCGTCAGCGGCGTCTGCTCCGTGAACTCCTCCAGGGAGGGGCCGTGCCCGTACACCGGTGCGTTGTCGAAGTACGGCCGGAACTCGTTCCACGCGTCCTGGGACTTCGGGCGGATGAACGCCTGGCCGCCCAGGCCGACGATCGCCTGGTCCGCCGATCCGTGGCCGTAGTGCTCGAAGCGCTGGCGGTAGAACGAGATCAGCTGCTGGAAGTGCGACGTCGGCCAGAAGATGTGGTTGGCGAAGAAGCCGTCGCCGTAGTACGCCGCCTGCTCGGCGATCTCCGGGCTGCGGATGGACCCGTGCCAGACGAACGGCGGGACGCCGTCCAGGGGCCGCGGTGTCGACGTGAAGCCCTGCAGCGGGGTGCGGAACTTGCCGGACCAGTCGACGACGTCCTCGCGCCAGAGCCGGCGCAGCAGCGCGTAGTTCTCGATGGCAAGGGGAATGCCCTGGCGGATGTCCTGGCCGAACCAGGGGTAGACCGGGCCCGTGTTGCCGCGGCCCATCATGAGGTCGACGCGGCCGTCGGCGAGGTGCTGCAGCATCGCGAAGTCCTCGGCGATCTTCACCGGGTCGTTCGTGGTGATCAGCGTCGTCGACGTCGACAGGATCAGCTTGGACGTCTGCGCCGCGATGTGGCCCAGCATCGTCGTGGGCGACGACGGGACGAACGGCGGGTTGTGGTGCTCGCCGGTCGCGAAGACGTCGAGGCCGACCTCCTCCGCCTTGAGCGCGATGCGGACCATCGCCTTGATCCGCTCGTGCTCCGTCGGCGTGGTTCCGTTCGTGGGATCGGTCGTGACGTCGCCCACCGTGAAGATTCCGAACTGCATGACCTGCTCCCTTCGCGAGCACCATCTTACATGCGCGTTCAACTACTTCCAAGCAAGAGATATTCCGGCCGTCAGGTGCTCCAGAGGCACCGGCTAAGGTCGGGGGCATGGACGCGGAGCTCGCTCGGCTGGGTTTGGCAGAACGTTCGGTACGACTACTCGCCGGTCGCGACATCTGGGCCTCGATCACCCCCTTGCTCGCCCCGCGCCGGAACCTGGTGGCCGCCTTCGGCCACGTCGGTCCCGGCGCGGCGGCCCTGCTGCCGTTGCAACCCGGCGACACGCTGATCACGGACGCGAGCCTGGACACCGTGCTGTCCGGCGCGACGAGCCCGCACGCGCTGCTGCACTGGGTCAAGGCGGGCGTGATCGTGCACTCGCTGCGGGGGCTGAACGCGAAGCTGGTGATCGCGGAGGACGACCCGTCGTTCGTCGTGGTCGGCTCGGCCGACGTCACCGCGGCCGGCCCGCGGCAGCTGTTCGAGGCCGTCACGCTCTCCCACGAGCGGCACACCGTCGAGGAGGCCCAGGAGGCCTGGCTCGAGTGGTGCGACCTCGCGGGCCCCTCGCTGACCGCCGGCGACCTGGAGCCGCTGCTGGAGCAGTACGGCGCCGGCAAGCTGGTCACGGCCCGCCCCGCGGCGACCCGGACCGCCGCGGCCGCCCGGCCGGTCGTGACGAGCCGCCAGGTGACGCCGGTCCGCCCCGCGGCCACGACACCGCCCCCCTCGTCGGTCCGCCCGGCCGCGCCGGCGCCCTCCCCGGTCCGCCCCGCGGCCGCGCCCGGCACACCCGCCGCCGGCGCCCCCGTGCGCCCGGCCGATCCCGCTCCCTCGCCGGTCCGCCCGGCGGTGGCCACGCCCGGTTCCCCGGAGCGGCCCCTGGCCACCCCTTCTTCCTCCCCGGCGCAGCCGGGCGCGGATGAGCCGCCCGCCGCCCCAGGCACTCCGGAGCGCCCCGCGGAGGCCGCGCAAGCGGGCGCACCCGCGGACCGGCCCGGCACCGCTACCGCCGGCTCCCCGGCGGGGGCCGCCACGACCGCGGAACCGGTGGCGGCCGAGCCGGAAGCCGGCGAAACCCCGGAAGCCACCCCCGAAGTCACCGACGTGCCCCGGCCGTCCTGGCCGCGCCCGGCCGAGCTGTACCTGGTCAGCCTCGTCGAAGGCGGCGAACCGAACGCCGAGGCCGCGTACCGGCTCGAAGAGCTGCAGCGCGAATACACCCACCCCGGCGAGGACGGCGAATCACCGTTCCGCGTCGAGCTGCTCTGGGCCGACGACGGCCAGGGCCAGGACCCGCCGCGCACGCTCCGCGCGGGTGTGCACGTGATCCCCGTCTACAGCCAGAAGCAGGGCCGTCCCCTCGTCGGGTCGCGGATCGAGGCCCCCGGTCTCGTCCTGCAGGCGTACATCGACGAGTTCGCCTACCCCCGCCGCACGTACTGCTACGTCCTGACCCGGCAGTCGGCCGCCAAACCGGCCTTCGGCGACCTCCGCAAGGCCCTCGCCACCATCGGCGAGAAGCCGAACTTCCGGAACAGCTTCCAGGTCCCGCGGAAGATCGAAGCCCTGCTGGGCCTGTGGCCCGACCTGGGCTACGACCCCCGCTAGCGAGCGGCGCACGCCACTCCGGGGACGACAGCCCGCGAAAGTTGTCGGGGTGGGCGGATATCCTGCACTACGGTGCAGGCGAGTCCGCACCACCACCAGCACTTTCGCGAGCCACGATCCGGGAGAACGACCCTGTGACTGCCGAGACCTTGTACGGGGCCGACGACCTGACGCATCTCGAGGGTCTCGAAGCCGTCCGCAAACGACCCGGGATGTACATCGGCTCCACCGACAGCCGGGGCATCAACCACCTCTTCTCCGAGGTGGTGGACAACTCCACCGACGAAGGGGTCGCCGGCCACGCGACGAAGATCGTCGTCACGCTGCACGCCGACGGCAGCGTCCAGGTGGACGACGACGGCCGCGGCATCCCGACCGGCACCCACGCCAAGTCCGGTTTGTCCGGCGTCGAGCTGGTGCTGACGCGCCTGCACGCCGGCGGCAAGTTCGGCGGCTCGGGCTACAAGACCTCCGGCGGCCTGCACGGCGTCGGCGCTTCGGCGGTCAACGCGCTGTCGCACCGCTTCGACGTCACGGTGAAGCAGGACGGCAAGGTCCACCAGATGTCGTTCAAGCACGGCGTCCCCGGCACGTTCGACGCGCCCGGCCCGAAGGCGAAGTTCACCCGCCGGTCCGGGCTGAACCTCACCGGCAAGATGAAGCGCGGCGAGCGCAGCGGCACGTCGATCCGCTACTGGTACGACGCGCGCTACTTCGAGTCCGGCGCGGCGCTCGATGTCGAGGGCGTGCGGGCCAAGCTGCGCAACACCGCGTTCCTCGTCCCGGGCGTCACGTACGTGCTGCGCACCGCGATCGAAGACACGATCAACGAAGAGACGTTCCACTTCCCGCACGGCCTCGTCGACATGGTCGACTTCCTGACGCCGTCGGGCGAGAAGCCGGTCTGCGGCACGCTGCTGATCACCGGCGAAGGCACGTACAAGGAGAACGCGGCCGACGCCGCCGGGGTCATGCAGTCCAATGTGGAGCGCCACGCCGAGGTCGAGGTGGCGATGCGCTGGGGCACCGGCTACGAGCGCACGGTCGAATGCTTCACCAACACGATCCGCAACGTCCACGGCGGCACCCACCGCCGCGGCTTCGACCGCGCGGTCACGAAGGCGCTGCAGGAGGCCATCTCCAAGACCCGCGGGCTGCTCAAGCCCAAGGAGGACATGCCGACGCTCGAGGACGTCCTCGAGGGCATGACGGCCGTGGTGCACGTCCGGCTGCCGGAGCCGCAGTTCACCTCGCAGACCAAGGACGAGCTGTCCACCGCCGGGATCACCCGCGTCCTGCAGGCCATCGTCGACAAGCACGTGAAGGCCTGGACCGAGGATCGCAAAACCAAGTCCGAGGCCAAGGTCGTGCTGCAGAAGGTGGTCGACGCCTCCCGCGTCCGGCTCACCCAGAAGCAGCAGAAGGACGCCGCCCGGCGCAAGACCGCGCTCGAAGGCGCGGCGATGCCGCCGAAGCTGGTCGACTGCCGCACCACCGGCGTCGCCCGCAGCGAGCTGTTCCTGGTCGAGGGCGACAGCGCGCTGGGGTCGGCGCGGATGGCGCGCGTCTCGGAGTACCAGGCGCTGCTCCCGCTGCGTGGCAAGATCCTGAACGTGCAGAAGGCCTCGCTGGGCGACACACTGAAGAACGCCGAGATCGCCTCGATCGTGCAGGTCCTGGGCGCGGGCACCGGCCGCACGTTCGACCTGACGACCATGCGCTACGGCCGGGTGATCCTGATGGCCGACGCCGACGTCGACGGTTCGCACATCCGCACGCTGCTGATCACGCTGTTCGCGAAGTACATGCGCCCGGTGATCGAGGATGGCCGGCTGTACGCGGCGATGCCGCCGCTGCACAAGCTGGTCACGAAGGGCCGCAACCCGGAGACGCACTTCACCTTCACCCAGCGGGAGATGGAGACGAAGTTCGCCGAGCTGGAGAAGGCGGGCAAGAGCATCGTCACGCCGGTGCCGCGGTTCAAGGGGCTCGGCGAGATGGACGCCGACGAGCTGTGGGAGACCACGATGAACCCGGCGACACGCTCGGTGCGCCGCATCACCATGGACGACGCCGAAGCCGCCGAGGGCGCGCTGGAACTGTTGATGGGCGAGAAGGTCGAGCCCCGGCGGAACTGGCTGGTCGCCTCCTCCGACCGGGTCGACCGCGAAGCCATCGACGCCTGAGTTTTTCGTAGCTACCAAGGAGTTCTGCCGTGGCACGCCGCAAGGGCACCACCACCAAGGTCGATCCGAGCGCGTTCGACGCCGCCGGGGCGCAGGTCTTCGAGAACCCGCTGAAGACGGAGATCGAAGACTCGTACCTGGAGTACGCGTACTCGGTCATCCACTCGCGCGCCCTGCCGGACGCACGGGACGGGCTCAAGCCGGTGCACCGCCGGATCCTGTACTCGATGAACGAGAACGGCTACCGCCCGACGCACGCGTACGTGAAGTCGTCACGCGTGGTCGGCGACGTGATGGGCAAGTACCACCCGCACGGCGACGTCGCGATCTACGACGCGATGGTGCGGCTGGCGCAGGACTTCTCGCTGAACGTCCCGCTGATCGACGGCCACGGCAACTTCGGTAGCCCAGACGACGGACCGGCCGCGAGCCGATACACGGAAGCCCGGATGTCGCCCGAAGCGATGCAGCTGGTCGGCGAGCTCGGCGAGGACACCGTCGACTTCCGGCCGAACTACGACGGTTCGCTCGAAGAGCCGTCCGTGCTGCCGGCGGCGTTCCCGAACCTGCTGGTCAACGGCACCTCCGGGATCGCGGTCGGGATGGCGACCAACATGATCCCGCACAACCTCGGCGAGGTCATCGCCGCGGCGCGGTGGCTGATCACACACCCCTCGGCGACGCTCGACAAGCTGATGGAGTTCGTGCCCGGCCCCGACCTGCCGACCGGCGGCAGCCTCCTGGGCCTCGACGAGGTCCGCCGCGCGTACGAGACCGGCCGCGGCGTCGTCCGGATGCGGGCGAACTGCGAGACCGGGCCCCTGGAGGGCAGCCGCGGGCGGCAGGCGATCACCGTCACCGAGCTGCCCTACGGCGTCGGGCCGGAGAAGGTGATCGAGAAGATCACCGACGAGGTCAACAAGTCCAAGCGGCTCACCGGCATCGCCGACGTCAAGGACCTCACCGACCGCGAGAACGGCACGCGGCTGGTCATCGAGTGCAAGGTCGGCGTCAACCCGCAGGCGCTGCTCGCCGACCTCTACCGGCTGACCCCGCTGGAGCAGTCGTTCGGCATCAACAACCTGGTCCTCGTCGACGGCCAGCCGCAGACCCTGGGCCTGAAGGAACTCCTGGAGGTCTTCCTCCGCCACCGCTACGACGTCGTCACGCGGCGCACGAAGTACCGGCGCCGCAAACGTGAAGAGCGCCTGCACCTGGTCGACGGCCTGCTGATCGCGCTGCTGAACATCGACAAGGTGATCCGGCTCATCCGCGAAAGCGAGAACGCGCAGGCCGCGAAGGACGGCCTGATGACGCGCTTCAAGCTGTCGGAGATCCAGGCGACGTACATCCTGGACACGCCGCTGCGCCGGCTGACCAAGTACGACCGGCTGGAGCTGGAGTCGGAGCAGGAGCGGCTGCGCGAGGAGATCGCCGAGCTGTCCAAGATCCTCGACGACGAGTCGGTGCTCAAGAAGCTCGTCTCGGCGGAGCTGGCGAAGATCGCGAAGGACTTCCCGACCGAGCGCCGCACCGCGCTGATCGACGGCGACCTGAAGGAGGTCCTGGCCGCGTCGAAGCCGTCCGGGCCCCTCGAAGTCGCGGACGACCCGTGCCAGGTGATCCTGTCGGCGACCGGGCTGGTGGCGCGCACCGCGGCCGAGTCCGAGGAAGCGACCGAGACCCGTCGCCGCAACGGCCGCGTGAAGCACGACGCGGTGGCGGCCCTGGTCCACACGACCGCGCGCGGGCAGATCCTGCTGGTGACCAGCCGCGGCCGGGCGTTCAAGACCGACGTGCTGCCGCTGCCGGTGCTGCCCGAGCAGGCGGGCACGGTGTCGCTGCGCGGCGGCATGGCGGCGAAGGAACTGGTGCCGCTGGAGAAGGGCGAGACGGTCGTCGGGATCGCGCCGCTGGGCGAGCAGGCGGCGGGCTCGCCGGGCCTGGCGCTCGGCACCCGGGCCGGCGTCGTGAAGATCTGTTCGCCGGAGTGGCCGGTCCGCTCGGACGAGTTCGAGGTGATCTCGTTGAAGGACGGCGACGAGGTCGTCGGCGCGACCTGGCTGACGGACGGCTCGGAGACGCTGGCGTTCGTGTCGTCGGAGGCATCACTGCTGAAGTACGCGGCGTCCCTGGTCCGCCCGCAGGGCCTGAAGGGCGGCGGCATGGCGGGCATGAACCTGAGCGGCGACGCTTCGGTGGTGTTCTTCGGCGCGGTCCGCACGGACGACGACGAGCACGGCGAGCCGATGGTGATCACCGCGACGGGCCTGAGCGTGAAGGTGACGCCGTTCAGCGAGTACCCGGCGAAGGGCCGCGCGACCGGCGGCGTCCGCGCCCAGCGGTTCCTCAAGGGCGAAACGGCGTTGCGGGTGGCGTGGATCGGCCCGCGCCCGGCGGCCGCGGCGCGCAACGGCGACCCGGTGGAACTGCCGGAGATCGACGTCCGCCGCGACGGCTCTGGCCACGCCCACCCCGGCCCGGACGTGGTGGGCCACCTCGTCGAACGCGGCTGATCCGTGCGGGGCCACCTCGGCAGGTGGCCCCGCACGGCCCGGCTAGGCGACCTTGAACGACTGAGCGGCGCTGCCGCTGCAGGCCGCCTGGACCAGCTGGACGCTGTCCGCGGTGGACGAGCCCGGCACGGTCAGGCACTTGCCGCTGTGGCGGGCGACGAAGTGGTAGTAGCCGCCGCCCTCGGACACCGGCTGCCACTGCTGGTTGCCGCCGCCGCTGTAGGACCACAGCTGCAGCCCGGCGTTGTCCGCGGTCGAGACGTCGGTGACGTCGATGACCTCGGCCGGGTTCGTCCGGTTGTTGATCCGGTCGTAGCCGCCGCTGGTCGGGGCGAACTGGTACTGCTGGGCCGCGGTGCCGTTGCAGGTGTACTGCTGGATCACCGTGCCGTTGGCGCTGCCGGCCGCGCGGGCGTCGACGCACTTGCCGGACGCCTTGTTCGTCACCGCGTAGAAGGCCGCGGGGTCGATCGTGCCCGGGTCGGTCGGCCCGGTCGAGCCGCCGCCGAGCCACTTCAGGCCGTCGAGCACGAACCGGTTCTGGTCGGCACTCTCGAACGTCGAGGACAGCGCGGTGTTCGTCTCGTAGTTCATCGCGTTGTGGCCGAAGTTGGCGTAGAGCATCTTGTAGTTCTTGTTCGTCCACGCGATCGGGTAGTAGCCGCTGTACCAGGTCTGGTTCGGGTCGGTGCCGATCGGGAAGGTGGCGGAGTCCATCGACGCCAGGATGGTGATGTTGCCGTTCTGGCGCAGGTCGTTCTGCCACGCGTACCACTCCGACGTCGACGACCGGATCGTCGCCGGCAGGTTCACCGTCGACGGGTGCGTGCGGTTCTCGATCTTCAGGGTCTCCGGCGTCGGGCCCCACGTGTTCGACGTGAACCGGCCGGTGCCGAGGAAGTCGTTGTGGAACCAGTTCGCGTACGACGGCGTCGAGCTGTCGTTGTAGGCGGTGACGTGGAAGCCGAAGAACGCGCCGCCGGCCTGCATGTACCGCTGGAAGCCCTGGAACTGCGCCTGCGACTGCGGCTGGTCGTCGAGGAACAGCACCACCTGGTACTGGTCCGGGGTGAGGGTGGTGAGCTGGTTCCAGTTGGTCGTCGCGGTGTAGGTGAAGCCGTTGGCCGCCGCCTGCTGCGGGAACCAGACGTTCGCTTCCTTCTCGAAGCTGATGTGCGCGGCGTCGTACGTGCCGCTGTAGAACGCCAGAACCTTGAACGGGGTCGCGGCGTGCACGGGCGGAGCGCCCAGGCTCAACCCCAGGCAGGCGGCGAAGAAGGCCAGGATCCGGAGCAGCGGACGGCGGGATCTCATGGGCGGACCTTTCCGGTGGGGAACGGGATCACCAGGGGCGGTGCGGGTACCGCAGGCCGAAGCCGAACGGGAACAGCGCGGGTTTGCCGTCGCCGGCGTTGATCGGCTGCTGGTCGGCGCTGCGCATCCAGGTCACCGGCAGCTTGCCGGTCGGGTGGTAGTCGCCGAAGAGGACATCGGCGACGCCCTGGCCTTCGCTGCCCGGCAGCCACGACTCGACGAGCCCGGCCCAGTCCGGCAGCTGCGCGGCGATGTCGAGCTGGCGCCCGGACACCAGCACGACCACCGTCGGCACGCCCGAGTCCTTCAGCTTCTGCAGCGTGGCGAGGTCGGTGGCGTCCAGCCCCATCCCCTGCGGCCGGTCGCCCTTGCCCTCGGCGTACGGCGTCTCCCCCACGACCGCGACGGCGACGTCGTAGCTCTTGTCGATCCCGGTGCCGTCCTTGGCGTAGGTCACCGCCGAGGACTTCTGTTCGATGCCCTGCAGGATGGTGGTGCCCGGGATGACCGGGCCACTGGTGCCCTGCCAGCCGACCGTCCAGCCGCCGGACTGGTTGCCGAGGTCGTCGGCGTTCTTGCCGGCCACGAAGATCTTGCTGCCCCGCTTGGAAAGCGGCAGGACGTGCCCCTCGTTCTTCAGCAGCACCTGGGATTCCCGCACGGCCTGGCGCGCGAGGTCGCGGTGCGGCTTGCTGCCGATGGTGGCCAGGAACCGCCGGTCGGTCAGCGGGTGCTCGAACAGGCCGAGCTCGAACTTCTTGGTGAGGATGCGGCGGTTGGCGTCGTCGATCCGGGACATCGGCACGCGGCCTTGTTCCACCAGCGACCGCAGCGTGTCGATGAACTTCTGCCACTCGTAGGGCACCATCACCATGTCGATGCCGGCGTTGACGGCGGCCTCGACCTCGTCGGGGGTGAACCCGCTCTTGCCGTCGATCTTGTCGACGCCGTTGTAGTCGGAGACGACGATTCCGCTGAACCCGAGTTCCTTCTTGAGGACGTCGTTGATCAAGTAGGAGTTCGCGTGCAGCTTGACGCTGTTCCAGCTGCTGTAGGAGATCATCACCGAGCCGACCCCGCGCTGGACCGCGGCCTTGAACGGCGGCAGGTGGATCGTGCGCAGCTCCTGCTCGCTGATTTCGGTGTTGCCTTCGTTGACGCCGCCGGTCGTGCCGCCGTCACCGACGTAGTGCTTGGCGGTGGCCATCACCGAGCCCGGCCGATTCAGCGCGGTTCCTTGCAGGCCGGTGATGATCGACGTCATCTGCGTGGCGAGCTGCGGCACCTCGCCGAAGGACTCGTAGGTCCGGCCCCAGCGGTCGTTGCGCGCGACGCACAGGCAGGGCGCGAAGTCCCAGTCGATCCCGGTGCCGGAGACCTCTTCCGCGGTGGCGCGGCCGATCTTCTCGACCAGCCGCGGATCGCGCGTCGCGCCGAGGCCGATGTTGTGCGGGAAGACGGTGGCGCCGTAGAGGCCGTTGTGGCCGTGGACGGCGTCGACACCGTAGATCAGCGGAATGCCCAGCGGGGTGGCGAGCGCGGCCTTCTGGAAGCCGTCGTACATGTCGGCCCAGGTGACGGGCGTGTTCGGGGTCGGCTGCGAGCTGCCGCCGGAGAGCAGCGAGCCGAGCCGTCCGGTGGTCACGTCGGCCGGGCTTTTGACCCCGAGCCGTTCGGCCTGCATCATCTGGCCGAGCTTGTCGTCGAGGGACATCCGGGACAGCAGGTCGGCCACCCGGACCTTCACGGGCCGCCAGGAATCCTTGTAGGCCGGGCCGTTCCCGGCCAGTGCCGGCGTTCCCGGCGTCAGCAGCAACCCCACGGCCAGCGCGCCGATGCCCAGCCTGCGTCCGAGGCGCATCCGGGTCCTCCTCGTCGAGAGACCAAAATTCACGCCTTGAATTAATACATAGCCGTTAGGGGTTGGTCCAGACCTCTGCCCGAACTCGGTTTCCGCTCAGCGGGACCGCCGGTTCCGGCCGGGAACTGGCCTAATTCGGTCTTACGGTGTCGTCATGACGCGCGAACACGAAGACCTCCTGGGCCTCTTGGCCGAAGCCCGCAAACGCTTGCTGATCCCGGTGCGCGACCTCACGGACGCCGACGCGGCCAAGCGCACGACGGTCAGCGAGCTGACCCTGGGCGGCTTGATCCGCCACCTGGCCACGGGCGAGCGCCTGTGGCTGCAAGTCCTGCGGACGGCCGACGGCTCGCTGCCGGACGGCATGCTGGACACGTACCAGTACACGATGAGCGAAACGCTGTCCCACTGGCTCGCGGCTTACGCGGAGGCCGCCGCCGCGACGGACGAGTACGTGGCTTCGCTGCCTTCACTGGACATCGAGGTGCAGCTGCCGGCCACACCGTGGTCACCCCCGGAACCGCAGTTCTGGTCGGCCCGCCGGATCGTGCTGCACCTGATCCACGAGACGGCCCAGCACGCCGGCCACGCGGACATCATCCGCGAATCCCTGGACGGCGCGAACTCGACGGCCCAATGGGGATGAGGGCCACCGCGTCGCTTCCCCGGTAGGCTCGGGATCGATGCCGGAAACCCGCCACCTCACTCCTCCTCCCGGGGCGACACCGGAGGGGAAAGGCCGGCTGCCGCACGGCTTCCACCTCGGCACCCACCGCCACGCCGACGGCCAGCTGGTGTACGCGGCCGCCGGCGGCTTCGCCACGACCACCGCGCTCGGGACCTGGGTCGCCCCCGCCGACCGGGTCACGTGGACGCCGCCCGGGTTCGACCACTCCCACCGCTGCTACGGCCGGACCGACTTCCGGCTCGTCGTCATCCCGGCCGGCCTGTGCGGCGAGCTCCTCGCCCACCCCGGCGTGTTCGCGGTGAGCCCGCTCCTGCGAGAGGCCCTCCTGGCGCTGACCGACCCGCGGGAGAGCAAGCCCGGCGCGCACCGGCGGCTGCGCGCCGTCGTGATCGACGAGCTCGCTTGCCCGCCGGAACAGGCCCTGCACCTGCCCGAACCCCGCGACGACCGGCTGCGCACCGCCACCGACCTCCTGCACGCCGAGCCCGCGCGGACCACGACCCTGGCCGAACTGGGCCGGGCGGCCGGGGCGAGCGAACGCACCCTCAACCGCCTGTTCCAGGCGGAGCTCGGCATGAGCTTCCTCCGCTGGCGGACCATCCTGCGCATCCACCACGCCCTGGTCCACCTGACCGAAGGCCGGTCCGTGACCGACACCGCGATGGCGTGCGGGTGGTCCAACCCGTCGAGCTTCATCGACGCCTTCACCGAGGTCGTCGGCCGGACACCCGGCCGGTACCAGGCCGGGCTGAACCGGCCGCGGTGAATTGGCGGGTTTCCGGTACCCGCTGTCCGTTCCCCGGTGGGTGGTGGCCGCCGCCGGAGCCACAGTGGAGCCATGACCGAACACACCACCGTCGTCATCGTCGGGGCCGGGGTCGCCGGGCTCACCCTCGGGAACATCCTGCTGCGCAACGGGATCGACTGCGTCATCCTCGAGAAGTACGGCCGGGAGCACGTCGAGCAGCGGCAACGAGCCGGGACCATCGACAGCCGCGGCGTCCGCATGTTCCGCGAGTGGGGGCTCGAAGAGGTGCTGGCGCACGACGCCCCGACCGAGGTCGACGCCGGTTTCTTCCTCGACGGCGAGGAGCTGCCGATCGACTTCTCCGCCGACGACAACGACAGCGTCTTCCTTCCCCAGCAGGTCCTCGTCCGGAACCTCACGGACGCCTTCCTCCGCGCCGGCGGCGACCTCCGGTTCGAGGCCGACAGCATCACTCTGGAAAACCTCGAGCACCCCGTCGTGCGCTACGGGGACAACGTCGTCACTGCCGGCTTCATCGCCGGCTGCGACGGCGACCGCGGGGTCAGCCGGACCGCGTTCCCCGCCGGCGTCCTCACCCGGTACTCGCGCGAATACGGCTACGCCTGGCTGAGCGTCCTGGCCGAGGTGCCCGCGAACCCGTCGGGCATGGCGATCCATTCCCGCGGCCTCGCGGGGATGCTCCCCCGCGGCCCGCACGCCAGCCGCACCTACCTCCAGTGCGCGCTCGACGACGACCTCGCGCAGTGGCCGGACGAGCGCGTCTGGAGCGAGCTGGAAGCCCGGTTCGGCCGGCCGGTCGCGTCCGGCCGGATCGCCGACAAGCGGCTGGTGCCGCTGCGGAACGTGGTCCACAGTCCGATGCAGAGCGGCAAGCTCCACCTGCTCGGGGACGCGGCGCACATCGTTCCGCCGATGAGCGCCAAGGGAATCCACCTCGCTCTGTTCGACGCCGAGGTCTTCGCGCGCGGCGTCATCCGGCAGGCGAAGGAGAACGATCCGAGCCTGCTCGACAGCTATTCCGAAACGTGCCTGAGCCACGTCTGGAACTACCAGGCCTTCGCGGCGTGGATCACCGACATCATGCACGACGCCGGTGACGCCTCCTACGCGGGAGAGTTCCGCAAGCGGGTCGCTCGTGCGGAGCTGGAACGCCAGTTCACCTCGGCCGCGGCGGGCCGCCTCTTCGCCGAGTTCATGGCCGGGGTCGCTTAGCGGTCCGAGCGCAGCGAAGCCGGATCGAAGGACTCCCAGTACGCGTCCTCGTCCTCGACGCTCGAAGCGGGCTCGGGTTCGGGCGGCGCAGCCCCCAGCCGCTCGGCCCGCTGCCGCTGGAACTCCTCGACCGTCATGCCCGGGTCGTCGTCCTCCGCCCGGGCCGGCGCCGGCACGCCGGTCATCTGCTCGATCATGGCCGTCATGTCTTCGCCGAGCAGCAAGGCCACCTTGTTGTAGCCGTCCTGGGTGGCCTCGCGCATCGCCGCCTGGGCGATCTCCACCACCAACGGCCCCAGCCGCTCGCCCAGCTCCACCGCCGAAGGGGCCAGCCACAGCCGCAGGAGCTTCCCGCGGGCGTCGACCGTCACCTCGACCTGGCCGTCGAGGTCGTGGGCCGTACCGGAAGCCGACGCGAGCAGCTCCTCCACCCGGGCCATCGCCTCCTCGCGGGCCCGGGCCTGGGCGATCAGCTGACGGGTCGTGATCACCTCGGCCCTCCTCCGTACGAGTACGTCTCGGCGTCCGGGTCGTCGTCCGGGATCGGTTCGTAGCCCAGGGTTTCCAGCTGTTCGCGGTCGACGACGGGCGAGAGCGCGTGGTACATCCGGTCGCCCGCGCGGCGGGTCGCGCGCTGGGCCAGCTCGAAGATCCGGTCGGCGAGCACCGCGGATCCGTGCCGCAGCGCCGATCGGTGAATCGACAAGCCGGTCAGCAACCCGCCGGGCGCCACCTGGACCTCGATGCCGTCGGCCTCCGCCTTGCCCACCACCGGGCCGGAGCGGGCCAGGCGCGCGGAAACGTCCGCGCCCGCGCGTTCCGCCTGCTCGGCGATCCGCGCGGACGCCAGGTCGATGTCGAATTCAGCCACCGCTCACCCCGTCGGCCGGTAGAAGCCGATGAACGACTGTCCGGCGTTCGTGGTGCGGATCTTGCTGATCTGCACCGGGTCGCCCGCCTCGATCATCTGGCCGTCGCCGATCACCATCGCCACGTGCCCGGACCACACCACCAGGTCGCCGGGCAGCAGCTGGTCGATCGAGGGCACCTCGGCCCCGACCGTCTGCTGCGCCGCCGTCCGCGGCAGCTGCAAGCCGGCGTCCTGGTACGACGTCATGGTCAGCCCGCTGCAGTCGAGGCCGACCCCGCGGGCGGTGCCGCCCCACACGTACGGCACGCCGAGCTGGGAAAGCGCGTTGCGCACGGCCTTCGCCGCGGTTTCGTTCGGCGCCATCACCTGCTTGCCGCCGGGCAGGTTGATCGCGACGCCGCTGCCGGGCTGCGGCGGGATCGCGACCGGCAGCCGCGGCTTGTGGACGGCGCCACCGCCGCCACCGCCGCCACCACCTCCCCCGCCGCCGTCCGAACCGCCGGAGTACCCGCTGTTGCTGTTGAACGACGACCCGACCTTGGTCGGGGAAGCGGCCGAAGAAGCCGACGTCGACTGGTCGCCGCCGAGCCGGGTGCCGATGGCGGTCAGGTCGTTGATCGTCTGCTCGCTGAACGCCGCGGCCTGGCCCGTCAGCTGGCTGATCTTGGTCTGCAGCTTCAGCAGGATGTCGCGCGAAGCGGCGCCGCGGCTCTCGGGCGGCTGGATGGTCTTCACCGCTTCGAGCGCCTTCATCGACGCGGAGATCTCTTTGATGATCTGGTCGCGGACCTGGTCGTTCTTGATCTCGCCGACGTGCAGCGTCTCGGCCGCCTCCGCGACGGCCTTCTCGATCTCGGCGCTCTCGTCGAGGAGGTCCTGGACCTCCTTCTCCAGGCTCTGCGACGTCGCCGTGGCGCGGTCGGTCGTCGAGCCGGAGCTGGCCGAAGCCAGCGAAACGCGCTGCTCCGAAGCGACGTCACGAGTGCGGCCCACCGACGTCCGCAGTGCGACGTGCGCGTCCCGCGCGCCGGTGATGGCGACGGGGTCGTGGCGCAGCTTGTGCGCGAACTGGTTCGTCGTGTCGAGGCCGTGCCGGACCAGGTGATCGGTGTGCTCGGTCACGCCTCGCCACCGAGTCTCCGGAGGACGTCGCCGTGCTCACCCTCGACCGCCGCGTAGTTGCGATCGGTCTGCCGGGCGGCCTCGCCGACCTGCCGCCAGCTGCCGCCGACGCGGTGCAGCTTCTCCTGCAACGCCCGCATCCGGCCGCTGTAGGCGCCGGAGAAGCCGGACTCGCCGCCCATTTCGGAAAAGCCGTGGCCGCCGAGCGTCACGTGCGGGCCGACGTGCTTCTCGGCCGCACCCTTGACGTCTTCACCGAGCGGGTCGACTTCGCGCGCGTACCGCGTGTACGCGCCCTCATCGACGTGAAACCCCGAACCGTCCACTGGCCCTCCCTGTCACCGGAGGTGCGACGTACGCGCGGCACCCCCGGTTCCCTGTGACATCCGGGCTTCGCCCGGGCCAGGGGCTCCGCCACCCGGACCCCCGAAGAGATGTCGTGCGGGAGCCAGCCTAGTCGACGGTCCGTACCCGGGTGGGCGAATTGCCCGGCGTCAGCCGAGGACCTTCTTGAGCCAGTCCGGGTCCTGCCAGGACACGATCGAGCCGTTCGCGGTGACCGTCGGCGTGCCGAACCCGGACTGCCCGCCGCCGAAGTCCTGCGCCAGCTTCGGGTCGTTCTCGATCTGCTGGAACGCGGCGTTCAGCTGCTGGTCGTAGGTACCGGCGTTGACGGTCTGGGCGAACGCCGGGTCGGTGATGCCGACGTTCTTGCCGAGCTCGATCAGCTGTGCCTTGTCGTAGCCGCGCTTGCCCTCTTGGGGCTGGTTGGCGAACAGCGCGTCGTGGAACTGCAGGAACTTGCCGGCGTTGGCGGCGGCCAGCGCCGCGTTCGCCGAGTCGAGCGAGTAGCCCGGCGGGCTGGACCGCTCGTTGAGCAGCGGCACCATGTGGTAGCGCACCTGCAGCTTGCCGTCGTTGATCGCCTGCTCGACCTGGCCCTTGTACTGCTTCTCGAACTCGCCGCAGATCGGGCAGAGGAAGTCGGCGTAGACGTCGATCGAGGCCTTGGCGCCGGTCTTGCCCACGATGGCGACCACGCCGTCACGCTTCTGGGTGACATCGCCCGCCAGCGCGCTCGTCGACGCGCCGGAGTTGATCACCTGGCCCTCGGTCTGGTTCCGGTCCGCGATCGTCCAGATGACGCCGCCGATCACGAGCACGACGACGACCACCACCGCCCCGACCCCGATGATCCACTTCCGCCGGTCGCCGGACGCTCCCCTGGCCTGCGCGACCACGTTCGAACCGGCCTGCGCCGCCTGACGACGCTTCCGAGCGGTCCGCTCAGCTCCACCCACTGTGTATCAGTTCCCTTCCGCGATACCCGAGTAGTCGTGCCCGGGCTCGCCCGAGTTCCCGCGACCTCGCCCCAGCCAGCCGTCGAGCGACAGCCACGTGCGCGGACGCGCCAGCAGCCAGCCGGCGAGCAGCGCGAACCCCGTGTCACGGAGGATCTCCTGCGGGTACTCGGTCTGCCCCGCCGCCACCTGGCCGCCGCCGCCGAAGCACCCGCAGTCGATGCTCAGGCCGCGCGCCCACGATTGGGCGATGCCGGCGATGAGCACGAGCAGCAGTCCCAGCGCGGCCGCGGCCGCCCACCGGGTGGCCAGGCCCGCGAGCAGCAGCAGCCCGAGCACGAGTTCCACGAGCGGCAGCGCGATGGCCACCACGTTTTCGAGTGCGTCCGGCAGCACCTGGTACGCCTGCACGGCGATCAGCGTCTGACCGGGATCCGCCAGCTTGAGCGCACCGGAAACGAGCCAGACGGCCGCGAGCCCGAGCCGGGCGAGCGTGCCGACGGTGTTCAGCACGGGTTGGGACGGTCGCACCACGCACTTAGGCTAACGGGGGGACCTGAGAACTTCGTGAGGCAGGACAGCGGTGGAGGGAGCGGCCGGATGCGGTGGCGCACGCTCCTCGGCTCGGTGTTGCTGCTGGTCACCGCATCGGCGTGCGGGCCGGCGAAGGTTTCGCCGACGGACTCGCTCGTCACCCGGGCGAGTGCCACGGATCACCTGACCATCGGCATCCGGTTCGACGCCCCGGGGCTTTCCGAGCACACCGTCGACGGCCGGTTCGTCGGGTTCGACGTCGATGTCGCGACTTTCGTCGCGAGTGAGCTCGGCGTCTCCGCGAAGGACATCACGTGGCGCGAGACGACGTCGGCGACGCGGGAGACGGACCTCACCTCGGGCGCCGTCGACCTGGTCGTGGCGAGCTACTCGATCACCGACAAGCGCAAGCAGGTCGTGTCGTTCGCCGGCCCGTACTTCACCACCGGCCAGGACCTGCTGGTGCGGCGGACGTCGGCCGACATCGCCGGGCCGGAGGCGCTCAACGGCCGCCGCCTGTGCTCGGTCACCGGGTCGACGCCGGCGCAGCAGGTGAAGGACAAGTACGCCCAGGCCGTCCAGCTGGTCGAGTACCCGCGGTACTCCGACTGCGTAACCGCCCTGCTCGCCGGGCAGATCGACGCGGTGACCACGGACGCGGTGATCCTGGCCGGCTACGTCGCGCGGGACCCGGAGCTGCTGAAGATCGTCGGGAAGCCGTTTTCGAAGGAGAGCTACGGCGTCGGCCTGCGCAAGGACGACACCCAGGGGGTGGCCGCGGTCGACGACGCGATCCGGAAGATGATCTCCTCCGGCGAATGGCTGCGCTCGCTCAACGCGAACATCGGCCCGTCCGGTTACCAGCTGCCCCCACCCCCCGAGGTCACCCAGAAGTGAAGCTCCCCGATCTGCCGGTCCGGTCCGTGCTGCCCGACGTCGTCGCCGCGCTCGACGAACGCGGCGCGGCGGTGCTCGTGGCGCCGCCCGGCACGGGGAAGACGACGCTGGTCCCGCTCGCCTTGGCGGCGGCGGCCGAAGGCCGGGTCGTGGTCGCCGAGCCGCGGCGGCTGGCGGCGCGCGCGGCGGCGGCGCGGATGGCCGCGCTGCTGGGTGAACCGGTCGGCGAGACGGTGGGTTACGCCGTGCGCGGTGACCGGAAGGTGAGCGCGCGGACCCGCATCGAGGTCGTGACGTCGGGGCTGCTGGTGCGGCGCGTGCAGGGCGATCCGGAACTGCCCGGCGTCTCGACGGTGCTGCTCGACGAGTGCCACGAGCGGCACCTGGACGCCGACCTGCTGCTCGCGCTGCTCCTGGACGTCCGCGCCGGGCTGCGCGAAGACCTGCGGCTGCTGGCGACGTCGGCGACGGTCGCGTCCGGGCGGCTCGCGGCCCTGCTCGGCGACGCCCCGGTGGTGACGGCCACGGCGCGGACGTACCCGGTGGAGTTCTCCTACCTCCCGCCCGCGCGCGGTGAGCGCGTCGAGGTGTGTGTCGCGCGGGCGGTGCGAACGGCGTTGTCCGAGGGCGACGGCGATGTGCTGGCTTTCCTGCCCGGCGCGGGCGAAATCGCCCGGACGGCGGGACTGTTGCGATTGTCCGATGTGGACGTTCTCCCGCTGCACGGCCGGTTGTCGGCGGCACACCAGGACGACGCGCTGCGCCCGCGTGACCGGCGGCGGGTGGTGCTGGCGACGGCGGTGGCGGAGTCGAGCCTGACGGTGCCGGGTGTGCGCGCGGTGGTGGACTCGGGCCTGGCGCGCGTGCCGCGCGTCGACCACCGGCGCGGGCTGCCGGGGCTGGCGACGGTCCGGGTGTCGGCGGCGGTGGCCACGCAGCGGTCCGGCCGCGCGGGCCGCGAGGCGCCCGGGCGGGCGTACCGCTGCTGGGCCGAGCACGAGCAGGCGACGCTGCCGGCGTACCCCGAGCCGGAAATCCGCACGGCCGAGCTGGCCCGGCTGGCCCTGGAGCTGGCGTGCTGGTCGACCCCCGACGGCAGCGGGCTCGCCTGGTGGGACCCACCGGGCGAAGGCGCGCTGGCGGCGGGCCGGGCGCTGCTGGTGACGCTCGGCGCGACGTCCCCGGACGGCACGGTGACCCAGCGCGGACGGCGGATGGCCGAGCTGGGCCTGCACCCGCGGCTGGCCCGCGCGCTCCTGGACGGATCTTCCGAAGTCGGCGCCCGCAACGCGGCGGAGGTGGTGGCGCTGCTGGACGCGGGCGCAACGCTGACGGACGTGCACGCGGAGCTGCGCCGCCTCCGCTCGGCGACCGACGAAGGGGCGCGGCGCTGGAAGCGTGAAGCGCGGCGGCTGGAGGGCTTGGTCCCGGAACGGCGGGCCGAGCGTCCGGCCCCGGCCGATCCCGCGCTGGTCGTCGCCCTCGCGCATCCCGAACGGCTCGCCAAGCGGCGTCCGGGTGACGCGCCCGTCTACCTCATGGCCGGCGGCACCGCCGCCGAACTCCCGCCCGGCAGCGGCCTCGACGCCGAATGGCTGGCGATCGCCGAAGCCACCCGCGATCCCGGCCGCGTCCACGGCACCATCCGCCTCGCCGCGGCCGCCGACGAAACCCTCGCCGTCCGCACCGGCGCAGTGTCCGAAGTGGACGAAGTCACCTGGGACGGCGATGTCGTCGCCCGGCGGGTCCGCAAGCTCGGCGCCATCGTCCTGTCCGAGAAGCCGCTCAAGAACGCCGACGTCCGCGGCGCCCTGGTCGCCGGCCTGAAATCCGAGGGACTCGGCCTGCTCAAGTGGAGCCAGGACGCGACCCGCCTGCGCGAGCGGATGGCCTTCCTGCACCGCGTCCTCGGCCCACCCTGGCCGCCGGTCGACGACGCCGCCCTCCTGTCCGATGTGGACAGCTGGCTGGACCTCGGCACCGCCCGCCGGAAGGCGGACCTGGCGAACATCAACGCGGGCACCGCCCTGAAGGCCCTCCTCCCCTGGCCGGAGGCGGCGAAACTCGACGACCTCGCCCCGGATCGCCTCGAAGTGCCGTCGGGGTCGCACATCCGCGTCGACTACCGCGGTGACCAGCCGGTGCTCGCCGTGAAGCTGCAGGAAACCTTCGGCTGGACCGAAACCCCGGTGATCGCCGGCGTCCCGGTGGTGCTGCACCTGCTCTCCCCCGCCGGCCGGCCCGCGGCGATCACCGCCGACCTCGCGTCCTTCTGGACGTCCGGCTACCCGGCCGTGCGCGCCGACCTGCGCGGCCGCTACCCGAAGCACCCCTGGCCGGAGGACCCGGCCGGCGCCGTCCCGACCCGCCACACCCGCCGCCGCTCCTGACGAAAGTCGGGGGGCGGCGCGCGACCGTCGTCCGATGCCCGCGCACCCCCGCGGACCGCAGACTTCGAGGCATGATCACCCTCAGAGGACTTACGAAGCGCTACGGGGAAAAGACCGTCGTCGACGCGCTCACCTGCGACATCGCCGCGGGGCAGGTGACCGGGTTTCTCGGCCCCAACGGCGCCGGGAAGTCGACGACCATGCGGATGACCGTCGGGCTCGACCACCCGCAGGCGGGCGAAGCCCTGGTCGGCGGCCGGCGCTACGCCGAGCTGCGCCACCCGCTGCGCGAGGTCGGCGCGCTGCTCGACGCCAAAGCACTGCACCCCGGCCGCAGCGCCGGGAAGCACCTGCTGGCCATGGCCCGCAGCAACGGCATCGCGGCGAGCCGCGTCGAGGAGGTGCTGGCGACTGTCGGGCTGTCCGACGTCGCCGGCAAGCGGGCCGGGCAGTTCTCGCTCGGCATGGGTCAGCGGCTCGGCATCGCGGGCGCGCTGCTCGGCGACCCGGGGGTGCTGCTGTTCGACGAGCCGGTCAACGGCCTCGATCCGGACGGCGTCCGCTGGGTGCGGCAGCTGATGCGCTCGCTGGCGGCCGAGGGGCGGACGGTGTTCGTCTCGAGCCACCTGATGAGCGAGATGCAGCTGACCGCCGACCACCTGGTGGTGATCGGCAAGGGCCGGCTGCTGGCCGACGCCCCGGTGGCGGAGTTCATCGCGGGCCATTCCCGCACAACGGTCTCGGTCCGCATCCCGGCCGACGGCGACCGCTCCATTTTGGACGCACGGTTGCGCGCCGAAGGCGGTCTGACGCGCCAGGGCGAGCCGGGCGAGCTGGTGGTGGACGGCATCCACGTCACCCGCGCCGGCGACCTCGTGCACGAGCTCGGGATCCGCGTGCACGGGCTCGCCGAGCGAACGGCGTCGCTCGAGCAGGCGTACATGGAACTGACGGCTTCTTCGGTGGAATACGGGGTCTCGGCATGACGGCATCGGTCGAAATACGCGGCGGCGGGCTCCCGGGGGCGGTGGCCGCGGAGTGGACGAAGTTCTGGTCGGTCCGGGCGACGTGGTGGTGCCTGGTGACGGGAGCGGCCCTGATGCTGGGCTACGGAACGCTGTCGGCGATCACCCAGCGCATCGGCGGCGACGAACCGCAGGCCGCCCCCACGATCGCCCTCGGCGGCGGGTTCTACTTGGCCCAGTTCGCGGTGATCGCGCTGGCAACGCTGGCCGTGACGAGCGAATACGCGGGAGGCGGCATCCGCTCGACGTTGCTCTGGACACCGGTCCGGCCCCGGGTGGTCCTGGCGAAGGCGGCGGTGCTGGCGCCGGCGCTGTTCGTGTACGGAGTGCTGCTGTCGTGCGCGGGAATGGCCCTGGCAACAGCGGTGATGAACGGCCACGGCTTGCCGACGTCACCGGAGGCGGCCTTCACGACGGCATCGGGCATGGGCGGGTACTTCGCACTGCTGGGCCTGTTGTGCGCGGGAATCGGCTGGGCATTGCGCAGCACGGCCGGGACGCTGGTGTCGGTGATCGTGCTGCTGGTCCCGCTGCCGCTGATCGTGGCGTCGCTGGGCCTGCCGGAGGCCATGCCGTACTTCCCGGGCATCGCGGGGGTGAACGCCATGGTCGAGGCGGGGAAGCCCAACCCGATCACGATGACGGCCGCCCCGTACGCACCTTGGGTGGGATTGGCGATCTGCGCGGCTTGGGCAGCGGCGGCGTTGCTGGCGGGCGCGGCGGTGTTGCGCCGTCGCGACGCTTGACAGACCGGGGAGTGAGGCTGCTGGCCGCCGCACGGGAGCGCCCACCTGAGCCGGCAGCCTCGGCGGACCCAGCCTACATGTTCGCCAACTCGTCCAGGGTCGCTCTGACGGCGGCCGCTTCGGGAACGGCCAACTCCCGGTATAGCGCCAGTGCTTGACGAAGGTACTCGATTCCCCGGGCCCCGTCAGCGGCTTTCAACGCACTTCGCCCGAGTCCTTCGAGTGCCCGACCCACCTGTAGCCGGACGCCGACCGCACGTGCCAAGTCAAGCGCTCGGCCATGGAGCTCTGCGGGGTCACCGGCATCGGGCCATTCCAAGGCGAGACTGCCGAGATTGTTCAGGTTCTCTGAGTGCCAGCCCTGGTCGTCGCCGAACAAGTCCGCTGCCCGGGTCATGTACGTGAACGCCAACCGGTGGTTGCCGGCGGCGTGGTGCAGCCGTCCGAGATTGGTCAAGGTAACCGCCACGCGAGCCCGGTAGTCCAGTTGGCTGTAGATGATCTGGGCACGGCTGTAGTAGCTGTCGGCCGTTCCGTAGTTGCCGCAGTCAAAGTGCATCCGGCCGAGGTTGTTCAAAGCCCTTGCCTCGGCGAATCGATCGCCGAGTTTTCTCGACAGCGACAGCGCCTGTGTGAAGGCGGCGACTGCGCACGCGTAGGCGCCGGACATGCCCTGCGCACACCCGACGGTGAGCAGGGCGCTCATTTCACCGGGTTCATTGCCTAGCAGGCGATAGAGGTCAAGACTACGCTCAGCATTCGTTCTCGCCGCTTCAAGGTCGCACGACCGATACTGAACACGGGCGAGCTGCGCGAACGTGGCGGCCACGCCGAGTGGGTTGTGGAGCTCTTCATACAGCTGGTGGGCGCGATCCAGGTACGCGGTAGCGCCGATGAAGTTGGAGACCTCCTGTTGGACGCGCCCTGCTTCGTTGAGCACGTCAGCTTCACCGAGCCGGTTGCCGAGTTCAAGGTACAGGTCTCGAGCACACGCCAAAGTAGCTGCAGCATCGTGGTAGTTGCCCAGCAGGCGCAGCACTCTGCCGAGGTCCGCGCGGGTTGCCGCCTCGACGACGAGATCGCCTGCCTCTTGCGCCGCCGTGAGCACGGCGCGCTGGAGGCGGTAGGCGTCGTGCCAGTACCCATGCTGCTCGAGGAACGGATACAGCGCGGCTGCTAACTCGGCTGCACGCCGCACACGGTTGCTGGCAGCGGCGGCGTTGATGCAGGCACCGATCGTTGGCCGCTCCGCGGTCAGCCAGGCGATCGCCTCGCCTTCAGTGTCGAACTTGCGGGTCGGCATCGGTAGCCTCGGCCCAAGGTCCAGCCGTGGTGAAGGACTAGCGGCGAACTGGCTAGCCGCCCGGACAGTCTCGAGGTAGTAATCGAGGAGACGCTCGAAGGCTCCTTTGTCCGTCTTCGGGTCGGTGAGTGACTGACTGTAGGCCTGTGTCAGGTCGTGCAGACGGTAACGACCGGGCGATGGTTCATCTAGCAGGTTGTTGAGGTACAACACCTCGAGTCGCTCGCGGGTGGCGTCGACGTCGTTGCCGTCGAGAGCCGCGGCGGCCGCGGCGTCGATGTGGCTGCCAGGGTGCAGGCTCAGACGCCGGAACAGCCGCTGCTGGTCCGGGTCCAGGTCGCGGTAGGAGAGTTCGAACGCGGCAGCCACGCTCCGGTTGTCGGCGCGAAGCGTCTTGAGGCGGTTTTGGGAGTGATTGAGGTCGTCGGCCAGCTGCCGGAGCGTCCAACTGGGGTGGCTGCGCAACCGGCCGGCGGTGAGTGAGATAGCCAGTGGCAGGTTTCCGCACAACGTCATCAGCTCAGCTACAGCGCCTGGTTCGTGCTGCTCTGGGGAGGTGAATCGATCGAACATCGCAGCAGCTTCCGCTGCCGGAAGCGTTTGCAGTGAGACGCGGCCGGCGTCGGCGATCGATTCGAATCGGTGCCGGCTGGTGATCAGCACAAGGCAGCCGGCCCCGCCGGGCAGGAGTGGCTGGATCTGCTCGCCGTCAACGGCGTCGTCGAGCAGGAGCAGAATCTTCTTTCCTGTCAGCTTCTCGCGCCACAACCGTGCGCGGTCATCGAGGTCGGCCGGGATGCCCAATGTCGACACACCTCGGAGAAACAGTAGTGAGGCAAGCGCGTCAGCAGGAGTAACTGGGACTTGCGACGGACTGTGCCCGTGTAGCTCCAGGAATATCTGTCCATCCGGGAAGTGGGCCGCCAGCTGATATGCAGCATGCACCGCGAAGGTCGTCTTCCCCGTTCCTGGCATACCGTCGATGACGTGGATCGCCATACCGAGGGTACCCTTCTCCGCCTCGGCGGTGACCGTCGCGGCGAGGATGTCGAGTTCCTTCGCGCGTCCGGTGAAGACCGGGAGATCTCGAGGCAGCGTGCACTGCCCGATCACCGGACCGTGGGCGTCGACCGTAGCCGGCTGCCGCGGAGGGGTGGGAATACCAAGCTCGGGATGGGGCGCACAGAAATGGTCGGGCAGGCTGATCCAGCCAGTCGCAATAGTCTCCTTGACGGCCACTCGAACCGGACGGAAGGTCGCCGCGTCCACGACAGTGCTGCTGCGAACGACCTCATCGAAGAACCAGTCTGACGTGATCAACGCGAGGACACCGGGCGATTCGGCCAGTGCGGCTTTCAGCTGTGGCGCTTCAAGGAGACGAAACGTCCGGTTGATCGCCGAGCCGGTCACGCCCTGATCGTCGTAAGCGACTTCTCCCGCGTGCAAAGCCATCCGCAGCCGGATCTGTTCTTCCGGTTGATGTGCCTCGTTGTGCCGTCGCAACTCGCGGGCGAGGACCATGGACAGGACCTCCACAAAGGGACTCTTCGGGACCTGCGCCGGTACCAGTACGAACGTGCCGTCACCGGTGCTCTCGTGACGGCAGTCGAACCACGGCACGCCCGCCTCGTCGAAGGCTCGACGCAGCGCTTGGTCAAGCCCCCGGCGAACCGTCAATCTATGCGGCGTCGTCCGGCGCAAAGCCCCGTAGCTCTCGATGTCCACTGCCAGGATCGTGCGATGAACAACCTGTCTTGAATGCTCCATGTCCCCCCACAGGGTCGAGCCTAGTTTAAGAAGGGGCTACTGGAAGCGCCACCACGCTCGCGACGAGCGGTACAGTCAGTCGGACGAATGGTCGCGAGAGTAAGCCGCACTGAATCAGCAACTGAAGATCGCGCATCGACAGCCGCGCACACCTCTATCCGGCACTGCCGATCAATTGCGGCTTCTGGACCTGAAACCGCGCGCAGGCACCTGATCGACCGAGAGGCTGAGCAATATGTTGTGATCGACTTTCAGGCCACGCCGATCCCCGTGAGGATTTCCCGGGCACTCGCCACCAGCTCATCCAAGTCAGGCGGCGCAAGCGATCCCGTCCCCGCCAAGGCCCCGAAGATCGTCCCCTCCATCCAGTCCACCACGACCCTCGCGTGCCGCGAAGGGTCCGCCGAACCGGCCGCCTCCAGCGCCGCCGCTGCTTGGCGGCGGATCTGCAAACCGCCCTCGTCGTACACCGCTCGCAGCTCCGGGCGCCGCGTCGCCTCCAGCGCGAACTCGTAGCGCGCCAGCATCCGCGTCCGCCCCGAAGTGATCGCCTCGAACGCGTAGCCCGCGATGAACTCCGCCAAGGACCCCGACGCCCCAGTCGGAGCCTGGTCCAGAACCACGATCCGCGCGATCGTCAGCTCCAGCAGCGCCGCCCGCGTGCGCGCGTAGTACGACGTCGACCCCACCGGCAGGCCCGCCGCGCGATCGACCGCCCGGTGGGTCAAGCCGCGCATGCCCTCCGCCGCGATCACCCCAATCGCTGCGTCGGCGATCACATCCACTCGCTCCACGAAAATACACTCTACAGGCGTAGAGTCCTCTACAAATGTAGAGGAGGCGACATGCACGCAGTAGTGGTCGGCGGAGGCATCGGCGGCCTGGCGGCGGCCGCGGGGCTGCACCGGGTCGGCTGGACCGTCACCGTCCTCGAGAAAGCGCCCGAGTTCGGCGACGTCGGTGCCGGGATCTCGCTCTGGCCGAACGCCCTGCGCAGCCTCGACGAACTCGGTGTCGACCTCGGCAGGCGCCTGGCCCCGCAGCAAGAAGGCAGGTTCCGCGACCGCCGCGGCCGGCGGATCTCCCACTTCGACGCCACCGAGTTCGCGCGCTGGCACGGGCGGCCGCTCGGCGCGATCCACCGTCGGGACCTCATCGCCGCCCTCCGGGACGCGGTTCCCGCCGAAAGCCTGTGCACCGGCCAAGAAGTCACCGAAGTCCGCGAAGACGGCCTGGTCCGCGTAGGCAGCAAAGAACTGCGTGCCGACCTCGTCGTCGCGGCCGACGGCATCCACAGCCGGGTGCGCCACACGCTCTTCCCGGACCACCCGGAACCCGTTTACACCGGCAGCACGGCGTTCCGCGGCGTCGCGCACCGCCCCGGAACCGGGCTGAGCACGAGCTTCGACCGCGGCACCGAAGTCGGCGTCCTCCCGCTGACCGGCGGCGACGTCTACTGGTGGATCTCGACCCTCGCCGCACCCGGCACCCGGCGAGCCGACCTCGAACAGACCTTCGGGAACTGGCACGACCCGATCCCAGCCCTCCTGGCCGCCACCCCGCCCGAAGCCGTGCTGCACCACGACCTCTACTACCTCGGCACCCCGCTCCCCGCCTACACCCGCGGCCAGATCGCGCTGCTCGGCGACGCCGCCCACGCGATGTCTCCGTTCCTCGGCCAGGGCGGCTGCCAGGCCATCGAGGACGCCGTCGTGCTCGCCCACGCGGTGTCCACACAGGACACCGTCGACGCGGCCCTCGTGCGCTACGACCGGCAACGACGGCCGCGCAGTCAGCACGTCGTGCGCGAGTCCGTCCGGATGGGCAAACTCGGCCCGCAGCTGACCAACCCCGTCGCGGTGGGACTGCGCACGGCCCTGCTGAAGTGCCTGCCGGCCAAAGCGACGGCCCGCGCCGGCGCGGGGATCACGGGGTGGACGCCGCCGCGTCTCCGCCGACCAGTCCCGCCTCGTACGCCGTGATCGCCGCCTGGACCCGGTTCTTCGCGCCGAGCCGGTTCAGGATCGTGCTCACGTGTGCCTTCACCGTGCCCTCGACGACGAACATCTTCGCCGCGATGTCCGCATTGGACAGTCCCGAGCCCAGCAGCGTCAGCACTTCCCGCTCGCGCGGGGTCAGCGCGGCGATCCGCTCGCGGGCCGCGGCGGCGCGTGCCAGCTGTCCGCCGGAGAGCCGGGCGATCACCCGCTGGGCCACCTTCGGCGAGAGGAACGCGGCCCCGCCGGCGACGGCGTGGATACCGGAGAGGAGCTCGCGCGGGTCGCCCGACTTGAGCAGGAACCCGCCCGCGCCGAGGCCGAGGGCGCGCTCGATGTACTCGTCCTCGCCGAACGTGGTCAGCATGATCACGCCGGTCGCGGGCAGCAGCCGCCGGATCTCGGCGGCCGCGCCGAGGCCGTCGAGACCCGGCATCCGGATGTCCAGGAGCACGACGTCGGGGCGCGTGGCGAGGACCTGGGAGACAGCCGAACGGCCGTCGGCGGCTTCGGCGACGACCTCGATGCCCGGGTCCGCGGCGAGGATCGCCGCCACTCCCGCCCGCATCATCGCTTCGTCGTCGGCCAGCACGACCTTGATCACGGTGCCCCCTCGGCGAACCAGTCCTTCGCCACCAGCATCCCATCGGCGAAGCACAGCCGGTAGGCGGCGTAGTCGTTGTCGAGCCACGACCGCCCGGTGCCGTAGTACTCGCAGGCGACCCCGGGCACGGCCGGCCGCGGCGGCTCGCTCCGCAGCGGCCGGGCGTCACGCTGGTTCTCCGGCAGCTGCGGCGCCACGTCGGTCCGCGGCTGCCCGATCCGCAGCCGCTCGTAGACCCCGGTGGACAGCTCCGAGGAATTCCACTGGTAGAGGAACGCGATCCCGGCGACCGCCAGGACCAGCCCGAACAGGACGAGCGGGACGGTGACGGCCTGGATCAGGCTGCGCCGCACATCGCGCCGGGCCAGTTCGAGGGCCCGTGCCGACGTCGACAGCCCGGCCTCCTCGTCAGCCGGGGCGGTCTCCGGCCGCTCGACCGGCGCGGCGCCGTGCGGCAGCGTCGCGGTGACGGCGAACCCGCCGGCGTCGGGCCCGGCCCGCAGTGTGCCGCCGACGAGCCGGACGCGCTCCCGCAGGCCGATCAGCCCGACGTGCCCGGACGCGGTCCCGGGCAGCGGCCCGGCGGGCGGCGGCGCGTTGACCACGCTGACGTCGGTCCGCGCGCCGGCGCTGGTCACCCGGACCGTCACGGCGGCGCCCGGCGCGTGCTTCGCCACGTTCGTCAGCGCTTCCTGCACCACGCGGTAGGCCGCGCGGGCCACCATCGGCGGCACCTCCGCGACGTCCACTGTGGACTCGATGAGCAGCCCGGACGCCCGCGCCCTGGCGATCAGCGCACCGAGGTCGCCCTGCACCGGCTCGACCGGCGCGGCGTCCTCGCGCAGCACGCCGATGATCTCGCGCAGCCGCTCGGTCGCCGTCGCGGCGCTGGTCCGCAGCTGTGCGGCGGCGTCGCGCTGGGCGTCGCCGAGCCCGCCCGCGACCTCCAGCGCGGCGGCGCGGACGGCGATCAGGCTCAGCTCGTGCCCCAGCGAGTCGTGCATGTCGCTCGCAATCCGCGCCCGCTCCCGCAGCCGGGCCTGCTCGGCGACCAGCTGCTGCCTGCTCTCCATCTCCTCGGCCCGGCGCCAGCCGGTGCGGGCGAGCTCGCCGCGGACCCGGACGTACCGGCCGAGCAGCCACGGCGACAGCCCGGCGAAGACGAGGATCGCAACCAGCTCTGCCCAGTCGCCCAGCCCGTCGGTGCCGAAGACCAGTGCGACCGGGAGGCCCACGACCGCGACGGCCGTCCCGGTCAGGACCCCGGGGCGGGCGCGCGGCATCCGCAGCCCGGCCTGGTAGCTCATCGCGACCAGCACGAAGATCACCCACGCGGGCACCCGGTTGCCGTACGGGAACGGCACGGCCAGCGCGCCGCTCAGCGCGATGCCGAGTGAGACGGCCGGGTACCGCCGGGCCGTCGCGACCGAACCGGCCACGACCACGAGACCACCGGCCAGCTCTCCGTACGACCGGCTCTCCAGCGTGCCCGCGACGACGATGAACGCGAGGAACAGCCCGACGGCGACGTCGAGCGCCGTCTGCCACCTGCGCTTAGTCACCGTCCGCACGAAATCGAAGCTACAAGGCGTGACGGCGGCCGACCACTGCCGAAAGTCAACCGTTCAGCACGTCCACGCCCTGCAGTGGCTCCAGTCTCGGCGTCTCCGTGAGCGGTGCTCTCGAAGTTGAACATCGCTCGCAGTGGCGCGTGAGCAGTGCTCTTGTTTCAGAGCACCACGCCGGGCCGGGTGTGAGCAGTGCTCTCGACGCCGGTCGTTGTGCGCCGCGATGCGTGAGCAGTGCTCTCGATATCGAGCATCGCTCGCCCATCGCGCGAGAGCAGTGCTCTCGAAGCTGAGCACTGCCGGTCGCCGCACGAGAGCAGTGCTCACAACACGGAGCACTTGGGCAGCACCGCCGCCGACACGGACGGTGGACGTCTTGATGCGCATATCCGCCCGGTGGCGCCCGCGGTGTTGCATGATGATCCACCATGGCCGAGCGCACACTCGCCGACCAGTTGGGCGGCTACCTCCCCGAAGGCATCGAGGCCCTCGAAGAGCACGAGCGGCAGGACCTCGCCGACGCGCTGCGCGACGCGCGCAGGCGGCAGGCGAAAGCGCTCGCCGAAGCGGGCGAAGAAGGCCTCCTGTACGTTCCCGCGCTGCTGCGCGGCGCGGTCCGGAAGGCGGTCGGCCTGTGACAGAGAACTACGCCGCCGAGGCCGAAATCCTCAAGCTGGCCCGCGTCCTCGACGTCGAGCCCGCGCGCCTGGCCTACCTCGGCCGTGTCGACGCCGACGACCTGCAGGCCTTCCGCGGGCAGGTCACCGACACGCTGTTCGACGCCAACGCCGCCGCGCTGCAGCGGATGGCCCTGGCCGCGCGGGTCGTGCCCGTCGGGGTGCTCGCCAAGATCGCCGAGAAGGTGTTCGGCCCGCTGCTCTGCGCCCGGATCGCCGGGCTGGTCGACGTCGGGCGCGGGGTCGACGTCGCCAAGCGGCTCAGCCCCCGCTTCCTCGCCGACGTGGCCGCGGAGCTCGACCCGCGGCGCGCGAGCGCGATCATCAGCCGGATCCCCTTGGACACCGTCCTCGCCGTCGCCGGCGAACTGGCGCACAAGGAGGACTGGATCACCCTCGGCCGGTTCGTCGGGCACCTGCCGGACCCCACCGTGCAGCAGGCCCTGAACCGGATCGACGACCCGTCGCTGCTGCGGATCGCGTTCGTGCTCGACGACAAGCGCCGCGTCGACCACGTCGTCGGCCTGCTCCCGGCGCACCGGCTCGGCCGGCTGGTCACGGCGGCGAGCGCCGACGAAGACCTCTGGACGCCGGCGCTCGACCTGCTGACCCACCTGGGCGAGGCGCGGCGCGCCACGCTCAAACCGATGCTCGCCGACCTGCCCGAAGGGTTCCGGGACCGCGTTCAGGCGACGATCAAGTAGATCCCGTAGCCGATGATCGCCAGGCAGGCAGCGAAGCAGACGACCGCGCCGGCCAGCGGCCCGCTGCCCGAGCCACCCGCCTCACGCGCCGATTCGCGCTGCGATAGCCCGACCACGCCGAAGGAGAAGAGGCTCGTCAGCACGACGACCGAAGCCAGCGCGACGACGAAGACGAGACCGAGGGAACCCCAATTGATGTGCACGGCGCTCCTCAGGCGTTGGCCGGCTGCGTGACGCCGGGCTCGGGCTCGTTGATGGAGTTGGCGTTGACGGGGTTCCGCTTCGACGCGAGGTAGATGCCCAGCGCGATGACGACCCCGGCCAGGCCGACCAGCACGGTGCCCCAGGTCCCGAGCGTCGAGACCTCGGCGGCGAGCGCCCCGACGATCGCGGCGGCGGGCAGCGTCAGCGCCCAGGCCAGGACCATCCGGCCCGCGACGCCCCAGCGGACCTCGGCGAGCTTGCGGCCGAGCCCGGAACCGATGATGCCACCCGAGCAGACGTGCGTGGTGGACAGCGCGAACCCGAGGTGCGCCGACGTCAGGATGACCGCCGCGGCGCTGGTTTCGGCCGCGAACCCCTGCGGCGTCTGGATTTCGGTCAGCTTCTTGCCCATCGTCTGGATGATCCGCCAGCCGCCGAGGTAGGTGCCGAGGGCGATCGCGGTACCGGCGGTCAGGATCACCCAGACCGGCGGGCTCGAGTTCGGCGCGAGCGAGCCGGAGGCGATCAGCGTCAGCGTGATGACGCCCATGGTCTTCTGCGCGTCGTTCGTGCCGTGGGCGAGCGAGACCAGCGAGGCGGAGGCGATCTGGCCGGCCTTGAACGTGCGGCCCACCGTGTCCTGCTTCGCCCGGGCGGTGATCCGGTAGACGAGGAAGGTGCCCAGCGTCGCGACGATCCCGGCGACGATCGGCGAAGCGAGCGCCGGGATCAGGACCTTCTCGACGACCTTGCCGAAGTGGACGGCGTCGGAACCCGAGGCGATCCAGGTCGCGCCGATCAGCCCGCCGAACAGCGCGTGCGACGAACTCGACGGCAGCCCGATCAGCCAGGTCACCAGGTTCCACACGATGGCGCCGACGAGTCCGGCGAAGATGATCACCGGTGTCACCTTCGTGTCGTCGACGATCCCGCCGGAGATCGTCTTGGCGACCTCGACCGAGAGGAACGCGCCGACGAGGTTCAGCACGGCCGAAACGGCGACGGCGACTCTCGGTTTCAGTGCGCCGGTGGCGATGGAGGTGGCCATCGCGTTGGCGGTGTCGTGGAAGCCGTTGGTGAAGTCGAAGGCCAGCGCGGCGACGATCACCACCAGCACGATCAGCGAGAAGTCCATGGGCGGCCCACTTTCGTTGCTGTTCGTTAGCAACGCTACTGATCGACGGGGACGGCTCCGATCCCTGTCGAGTGACGGCTTACTGAACTCTGCGTGAACCGGGGTGGGGTAAGCCCTACCCCGATCCGGTGGTCCGGCCCAGTGTGGCCACCCGCGTCGCCTGGAACCCTCGAACCCGGGCGGAAGGGGCCACGATGAACAAGCTGGGATGGGCGCTCGTCGCGACAGTCGCGTCGGCGGTGTTGTTCTTCTTCGGCACGGGCTTGGACCCGGTGCCCGAACTCGCGTGGCTGGCACCGCTGCCGGTCCTGCTGCTCGCGCCACGCGTCCCCGGCGCCGCGGCGATGGCCTGCGCGTTCGTCGCCTACCTCGCGGGCAGCGCCGGGAGCTGGAGTTACTTCTGGCATTCGCTTTCGATCCCGCGCCCCGCGGCGATCGGGATCCTCGGCGGCAGCGCGCTGCTGTTCGCCCTGTCCGCCGGGCTGTTCCGGGTGCTGGTCCGGCGCGGGCACGGCTTGCCGGCAGCGCTGGCCGCACCCGCGTTGTGGACCGTCGTGCTCTACGTCGTTTCGCTGCTCAACCCCACCGGCGTGATGGACACCCTGATGACGACCCAGGCCGACCGGCCGTCCGTGCTGCGGCTCGCCACGGTGACCGGCGGCTGGGGCGTGGAGTTCCTGGTGCTGTTCGTCCCGGCCGCCGTGGCCGCCGCGCTGGCCCCGGGCGTCCGCGCCCGAGCCCGGCTCTCCGGCCTGGTCGTCACCGCCGCGGTGCTGGCCGGGCTCGTCTTCTGGACCACGCCGCCGCTCACCGGGCCGCCGACGCGGATCGCCCTGCTCGCCATGGGACAGAGCCGCTGGGCGCTCGACGTCGCCACGTTCGAGGGCCGCACCCGCATTCAGTCCTATGTGGACGAAATCGGCCGGCTACCGGAGGGCGTCCAGGCGGTCGTGCTCCCCGAAGCCACCTTCGCGGTGGACGAGGCCAGCCGTCCGCGGCTCGTCGAGGCCTTCACCCAGGTCGCCCGCGCGAAGAACCTCGACGTGGTCACCGGCGTCATCGACACGACCCCGGACGGCCGGTTCAACGCCGCGCTGGCGATCCCGCCGTCCGGCCCGCCGGTGGAGTACCGCAAGTGGCACAACGGGGATTCGCCGAACCTCGGTTCCGGCACCCGAACCGCGCACCTCGCCGGGATCGGGCTCATGGTGTGCATGGACGTCAACTTCGCCGACCCCAGCGGCGAATACGGCGAGGCCGGCACCGGTCTGGTCCTCATCCCGGCGTCCGACGAAGACGTCGACGGCTGGGCCCACAGCCGCACCGCGCTGATCCGCGGCGTCGAGAACGGCTTCTCGGTGGCGTGGAGCGCCGCGCGCGGCACGCCGATGCTGGCCGACGCCCGAGGACACGTGCTGGCCGAAACCCACACCGGTGACCGCCCGTTCTCGGTGGTCGTCGCCGACGTCCCGCTCGGTCCCGGCAAGACCCCCTACGCCCGCTTCGGCGACTGGTTCGCCTGGCTCTGCGGGCTGGTCGCGCTGGCCGGGATCGGCACCGCGGCCCGCAGGCCGTCGTTGTCACCCGTCACAACAAACGCCGGACAACTCTAAGCGTTTTCCCAGGTCGCCTCCAGCGGTCTGTGACCGACCATGATCTGGGTCACGTACTGACGGGTAACTGGAGGCAACGGAATGCGGGTCACCAACGGCGGTGCCAAGCGAATCCTGGCCGTGCTCGCCGCGGCGCTCACCTTCGGCGCGCTCGCGCCATCGGTCGCCGAAGCGGCCCCGAGCAGCGGCTGGAACGACTGGGGCTGCCGTCCGTCGGCCGCGCACCCGGAGCCCGTCGTGCTCGTCCACGGTCTCGGCGCGAACGACACCGTCAACTGGTTCTTCCACGCGCCGAAGATCGCCGCCCAGGGCTACTGCGTCTTTTCGCTGACGTACGGCACGGGCGTCCTCGGTCCCGGCGTCGGCGGGCTCGCGTCCATGCGCGACAGCGCGGCGCAGCTCGGCCGGTTCGTCGACCGGGTCCGGTCCACGACCGGAGCGGCGAAGGTCGACATCGTGGGTCACTCCGAAGGCAGCACGATGCCCGCGTACTACCTGAAGTACGGCGGCGCCGCCAAGGTCGCCCGCTTCGTCGGCTTCGGCGCCAACTACCGCGGGACGACGCTCGGCGGCCTCGACGCGCTCGCCAAGGCCCTGCTGACGTCCGTGCCCGAGCTCGGTGCGGTCCTGCGCACGGCGTGCGGCGCGTGCACGGAATACCTGGCGCCGTCGGCCTTCCTGGACGACCTCGCCCGCGGCGGCGTCCACGTCCCCGGCCCCACCTACACGAGCATCGTGAGCAAGTACGACGAAGTCGTCACGCCCTACACCAGCGGAATCCTCGGTGAACCGGGCACCACGGACATCGTCCTGCAGGACTTCTGCGCGGGAGACGCGTCCGGGCACCTGAGCCAGGCGGCCGACCCGAACGTCACCGGCCTGATCCTGCACGCGCTCGACGCGGGCTACGCACCGACGTGCACGCCGTTCACCCTGCCGTTGTGAGCGGGTTCTGCCCGAGGTACCGGCGCCCGTTTTCGGCGGACTCCCGCACCGCGGCGAACCCGTAGTCCACCATCGCGGTCTCGTAGGCCGCCACCGCTTCGAGCGGCGGAGCCCCGGCGAGCGCGGACGCCAACGCCGCACCGTCGCGCAACGCGGTGTTGGCGCCCGCGCCGGCGGCCGGGCTCATCGCGTGGATCGCGTCGCCGACGAGCGTCACGTGCGACGGTTCCCACGGCCCGATCGGGATGCTTGTCCGGATGGGTTGCGGGAACGTCGCCGGGACGTCCCAGTGCTCGACCATCGCGCGGGCCACCGGGTGCCAGCCGTCGACCAGGCGGAGCGCCACCTTCTGCAGGTCCTCCGGCGCCATCGCGGCGAGCTCGGCCTCGGAGTGGCCGGCGATCTCCCAGCGCGCGCCCACCGAGCAGGTCATGTACGGCCGGTCGTCGCGCAACCGCAGGTCCGGCACCAGCCGTGCGCACGCGCCGGCCACCGGTTCGGGGTAGTCGACCGGCGCGAACCCGGCCATCGTCCGGTCCGGCCCGATCATCATCGAGAACACCGCGAACATCTCCGGCTCGAACAGCGCGCGCGTTTCCGGCGTCAGCGGGATCCGGCCGTAGAGGTGCACCAGCCCGGCGTCGACGACCTGGGCGTGCGGGAGGTACTGCCGGCGCACACCGGAGTTGATGCCGTCGGCGCCGACGAGCAGGTCGCCCCGCGCGGCCGTCCCGTCGGCGAAATGCGCGGTCACGCCGTCGGCGCCGGTCTCGTAGTGCGTGAACTGCTTGCCGTAGGCGACTTCCTGGCCGTGCAGCAGGATCTGCCGCAGGGTGAAGCGGTTGATGTTGAGGTGCGTTCCCTCGCCTTCCAAGCGCGTGAGCAGCCGCAACCGGTGGTCGTAGACGTTCGTGTGCGGCAACGCGCGACCGGCGGTGGCGCGGAAGAGTTCGTGCAGCTCCGGCGGCAGCACTTCGCGCAACGCCGTGTCGCCGACGCCGCTGATGTGCAGCCGGTACCCCTGCTTGCGCGCGCCCGCCGACTCGTCGCGTTCGTAGACCCGGCAAGGGATTCCGGCGCGGCGCAGGCCGTGCGCAAGGCTCAGGCCACCCAGGCCGGCACCGATGATGATCACAGACACAGCTGTCCCTTCGTCACGGATGAAGAAGGGACGCACAGGTAAGCCTGCGTAAGCCGCCCGGACTAACCCATACCGGACTGTGTCTTCGCGCGTCCTCGCTTTCGACGTTAGCGCACGCGCTCCCCGGCCCGCCACACCAGGTTCGTCAGCGGCACGCCGGGCCGGTAAGCCAGGTGCGTCACCGAAGGCGCGTCGAGCACGTGGACGTCCGCCCGGGCGCCAGGACGCAGCACGCCCACGTCGTCGCGGCGCAGCGCCTTCGCGCCGCCGGCCGTGGCGGCCCAGACCGCCTCCTCGATCGTCATGCGCATCTGCAGCACGGCCGTTGCGACACAGAACGCCATCGACGTCGTGTACGAGCTGCCCGGGTTGGCGTTGCTGGCCAGCGCCACCATCGCCCCCGCGTCGAGCAGCCGCCGAGCCGGAGCCAGGGGCTGGCGGGTCGACAAGTCGCACGCGGGCAGCAGAGTCGCGACCGTCTCGGCAGCCGCCAGCGCTTCGAGGTCCGCGTCCGACAGATAGGTGCAGTGGTCGACGCTCGCCGCGCCCAGCTCGACCGCCAGCCGGACACCGGGTCCCTCGCCGAGTTGGTTGCCGTGCACCCGCAGGCCGAGCCCGCGCTCGGCGGCGGCCTTCAGCACCCGTGCCGACTGGGTCTCGTCGAACGCCCCCGTCTCGCAGAAGACGTCCGCCCAGCGCACGCTTTCCGCCACCGCGTCGAGCATCTCGCCGCAGACGAGGTCCACATAGGACTCGGCGTCGGCGCCGGGCGGCACGAGGTGCGCGCCGAGGAACGTGACCTCGTCGGCCACTTTGCCGGCGATCCGGGCGCTTCGGGCTTCGTCCGCGACGGTCAGCCCGTAGCCCGTCTTCGTCTCCAGGCAGGTCGTCCCCTGCCGGGCCGCCTCGTCGACGTGGCGGCGCAGGTTCGCCGCCAGCTGCTCGTCGGACGCCTCCCGCGTGGCCCCGACCGTGATCGCGATTCCGCCTGCCGTGTACGGCTTTCCGGCCATTCGCGCCTCGAACTCGGCGGTGCGGTCCCCGGCGAAGACGAGGTGCGTGTGGCTGTCGACCCAGCCGGGCAGCACCGCGCGGCCCTCGACGTCGACGCGCTCGTCGGCGTCCGGCGCGCTCGACGCCGGTCCGGCCCAGGCGACTTTCGAGCCGTCCAAAACCAGGGCCGCGTCGGAAAGACGGCCCAGCGCCGGGTCGTTGGTGGTGAGCTCGCCGATGCCCGTGATCAGGACTGCCACAGTGCCTCGATCTCCTTCGCCAGTACGGATTCCGGTCGGTCGACGAGCAGGTGCGCGCCGTCCCGCACGACCTCGCGGCCGGCGACGACGACGTTTCGGACATCGGCCCCCGACGCCGCGAACACGACGCCCGACGGCTCGATCCCGGCCGTCCGCAGCGAATCCAGGGACACGGTGACGAGGTCCGCGCCCGCTCCGACGGCGAGCGTGCCGACCTCGTTCCACCCGATCGTCGCGTGGTGCGTGCCCGCTTCGAGCAGTTCCTCGGCGCTGAACCGGCCACGCTCTTCGCTGGCCAGACGATCGTCCAGCTCCAGCGCCCGCGTCTCTTCGAACGCGTCGACGATGGCGTTGCTGTCGCTGCCGATGCTCAGCGGCACGCCGGCATCCCGCAGGGCGCGGGCCGGCCCGATGCCGTCGCCGAGGTCGCGTTCGGTGGTCGGGCAGAAGCACGCCCCGACCCGGAACTCGCCGAGCCACCGCACGTCCTGGTCGGTGAGGTGGGTCGCGTGCACGACAGTGAGCCGTTCGCCGAGCACCCCGTGGTCCCCCAGCAGCCCGGTCGGGGTGAACCCGGTGGCCGCTTCGCACTGCTCGTTCTCGGCGCGCTGCTCGGACAGGTGGATGTGCAGCGGCCGGTTCCCCGGCACACCGTCGTCCACTTGGGACAACTCGTCCTCGGGTACCGCGCGCACGGAATGGATCGCCCCGCCGACCCGGAACAGCTCGTCTTCTTTCAGCGTGGAGACCCGCGAAGCCCACGCCGAGGCCGAGCCGTCGGAGAACCGCCGCTGGACCTCGTCGGGTTCGACGCCGATGCCGCCCGCGAGGTAACACGTGTCGAGGAGTGTCAGCCGGATCCCGGCATCGGCCGCGGCCTGCCGCAGGGCCGCCCCCATCGCGTTCGGATCGGCGTAGGGCTTCCCGCCGGGCGCGTGGTGCAGGTAGTGGAACTCCCCGACGCTCGTGTACCCGCCGAGCACCATTTCGGCGTAGACCCCGCGGGCCAGCCGGTAGTAGGTGTCGGGATCGAGCCGGGACGCCAGCGCGTACATCCGCTCGCGCCAGGTCCAGAACGTGCCGCGCTCGTGGTGCGTCCGCCCCCGCAGGGCCCGGTGGAAGGCGTGCGAATGCCCGTTGGCGAACCCAGGCAGGGTCAGCCCCGTGAGCACGGTGCCGGACCGCGGCGAGCCCGGTGTCGCGCCCGTGATCCGGCCGCCGTCGACGTCGATCCGCACCCCGGCCGCGATCCCGCCCGGCAGCCAGGCCTGTTCGCACCAGAAAACTGTCGGTGCCGGGCGATAGGCTGGAAACGGGGGGCGCCCCCGCGGGCTGAGGGTCATCGCGCCAGCCGCTCCAGCACGGTGGCCAGCGCCGCGGCACCGGCTTCGACGTCGCCGGCCTCGGCGAACTCCTCCGGCGAGTGGCTGATCCCGGTCGGATTGCGCACGTAGAGCATCCCGGCCGGGACGAACCCGGCCAGGATCGCCGCGTCGTGCCCGGCGCCGGTCGGCAGCTCCGGCGGCCCGCCGAGCCAGCCGCCGAGGTCACGCCGGAGGGCGTCGTCGAAGACGACATCGCCGGAGTAGGACTCGCGCGTCACCTCGACCCGGCAGCCTTCCTCCTGCGCCGCCTCCGAGGCCGCTCGGCTGATCTCGGCGACCAGCCCCGGCGTGCCCTGGCCGGGCACCCGCGCGTCCAGCCACAGGTCCACAGTGGACGCGATGACGTTGGTCCCGCCGGGGGTCGGCACGAGCCGGCCGACGGTCGCCCGCGCGTCCGGCACCTGCGCGGCCAGCCGCCGCACGGCGGTGACCGTCGCCGCGGCCGGCAGCATCGGATCGGCGCGGTCGGCCAGCAGCGTCGCCCCGGCGTGGTTGCCCTGCCCCGCAAAGGAAAACCGCCACCGTCCGTGCGCGATCACCGTGCTGCCCACGGCCACCGGCGCACCGAGGTCGATCAGCCCGCGCCCCTGTTCGACGTGCAGTTCGAGGAACTGCCCGATCCGGTCCAGCCGCTCGGTGTCCCGGCCCATCCGCGCCGGGTCGACGCCCGCCTTCCCGGCCGCCTCGGCGAACGTCACGCCGTCGGCGTCCCGCAGGCCACGCGCCTTGTCGGCGTCGATGGTGCCGGTGAGCAGCCGCGACCCCAGGCAGGGAACGCCGAACCGGCCGCCCTCCTCCTCGGCGAACACCACGACGGCGAGCGGTCTCCGCGGCCGGAACCCGTTGGTTTGCAAGGCTTCGACCGCGGACAGCCCGCTCACGACCCCGAGCGGCCCGTCGAACGCGCCGCCACCCGGCACCGAGTCGAGGTGGCTGCCGGTGACCACGGCGTTGCGCCCCGGCGGCCCCCACCAGGCCCAGATGTTGCCGTTGCGATCGGTCTCGACGTCCAGCCCGAGCCCCAGCGCGCGCTCGACGAACCACTCGCGCAGGTCGTGCTCGGGCGCGTCGAAGGCGTGGCGGGAGTAGCCGCCGCGCTTCGGGTCGCGCCCGACGCCGGCGATCTCGGCCAGGAAACCAGAAGCGGTCACGCGTCCTCCCGCATCGGCACCCGCACACCGCGCTCGTCGGCGACGTCGGCCGCTTGGTCATAGCCGGCGTCGACGTGCCGGATGACGCCCATGCCCGGGTCGTTGGTGAGCACGCGCTCGAGCTTCTGCGCGGCCAGGAGCGTCCCGTCGGCCACGCTGACCTGGCCGGCGTGGATGGACCGGCCCATGCCGACGCCGCCGCCGTGGTGGATCGACACCCAGCTGGCCCCCGAGGACGTGTTGACCAGGGCGTTGAGCAGCGGCCAGTCGGCGATCGCGTCGGAGCCGTCGGCCATGCCTTCGGTCTCGCGGTACGGCGAGGCCACGCTGCCGGAGTCGAGGTGGTCGCGGCCGATGACGACCGGCGCCTTCAGCTCGCCGCTGGCGACCATCTCGTTGAACCGCAGCCCCGCCAGGTGGCGTTCGCCGTAGCCGAGCCAGCAGATCCGGGCGGGCAGGCCCTGGAACGCCACGCGCTCGCCGGCCAGCTTGATCCAGCGGGCGAGGGATTCGTTCTCCGGGAACAGCTCCAGCATCGCGCGGTCGGTGGCCGCGATGTCCTCGGGGTCGCCGGAGAGCGCCGCCCAGCGGAACGGGCCGTTGCCCTCGCAGAACAGCGGGCGGATGTAGGCGGGCACGAAGCCGGGGAAGTCGAACGCGCGCTCGCAGCCGCCGAGCTTGGCTTCGCCGCGCAGGGAGTTGCCGTAGTCGAAGACCTCGGCGCCGCGATCCAGGAAGCCCAGCATGGCGTCGACGTGGTCGGCCATCGACTCGCGCGAGCGGTCGGTGAACTCGTCGGGCTTCTTGGCCGCGTAATCGTGCCAGTCGTCGACGCTGACGCCCTTGGGCAGGTAGGAAAGCGGGTCGTGCGCCGACGTCTGGTCGGTGACGATGTCGACCTCGACGCCGCGGCGCAGCAGCTCCGGCAGCACCTCGGCGGCGTTGCCGACGACCCCGACCGACAGCGGCCGCTTCTCCTGCTTCGCCTTGGTCACGCGGGCGATCGCGTCGTCCAGGTCGTCGGCCACCTCGTCGAGGTAGCGCGTCTCGACGCGGCGGTGCGCGCGCTGCGGATCGCACTCGATGACCATCGCGACGCCGTCGTTCATGGTCACGGCGAGCGGCTGGGCGCCGCCCATGCCGCCGAGGCCGGCGGTCACGGTGAGCGTCCCGCGCAGGGACCCGCCGAACTTCTTCTTCGCGACGGCGGCAAAGGTCTCGTAGGTGCCTTGGAGGATGCCCTGCGTGCCGATGTAGATCCACGAACCAGCGGTCATCTGGCCGTACATCGTCAGGCCCTGCTGCTCGAGACGGCGGAACTCGGGCCAGGTCGCCCAGTCGCCGACCAGGTTCGAGTTCGCGATCAGCACGCGCGGCGCCCACTCGTGCGTGCGGAACACGCCGACCGGCTTGCCCGACTGCACCAGCAGCGTCTCGTCAACGTCCAAAGTGGTCAGTTCGCGGGTGATCGCGTCGAAGCTGGCCCAGTTGCGCGCGGCCTTGCCGGTGCCGCCGTAGACGACGAGGTCTTCGGGGCGCTCGGCGACGTCAGGGTCGAGGTTGTTGTGGAACATCCGCAGCGCGGCTTCGGTCTGCCACGACTTCGCGGTGAGCTGGGTGCCGCGGGCGGCACGGACGACGCGGGACATTCTCAGACCTCCAGACGGGCGGCGTCGAGGACGGCGCCGGAGCGGACGAGTTCTTCGGCGGCCGCGATTTCGGGCGCCAGGTGGCGGTCGGGGCCGGGGCCCGCGACCTTCGTGCGGAGCAGGTCGCGGACCGCGCCGGTGACCGGCGACGGCTCCAGCGGCGCGCGGAAGTCCAGCGCCCGCGCGGCCGTCAGCAGCTCGATGGCCAGGACGGTGGTCAGGCCGTCGACGGCCTTGCGCAGCTTCCGCGCGGCCGACCAGCCCATCGAGACGTGGTCCTCCTGCATGGCGCTGCTCGGGATGGAGTCGACCGACGCCGGGACGGCGAGCCGCTTGAGCTCGCTGACGATGGCGGCCTGGGTGTACTGGGCGATCATGTGGCCGGAGTCGACGCCCGGGTCGTGGGCGAGGAATGGCGGCAAGCCGTGCGAACGCGCCTTGTCGAGCATCCGGTCGGTGCGGCGCTCGGCGATGCTGGCGACGTCGGCGACCGGGATGGCCAGGAAGTCCAGGACGTAGGCGACGGGCGCGCCGTGGAAGTTGCCGTTGGACTCGACGCGGCCGTCCGCCAGGACGACCGGATTGTCCACAGCGGACATCAGCTCGCGGTCGCCGACGAGCTCGGCGTGCGCGAGGCTGTCACGCGCGGCGCCGTGCACCTGCGGGGCGCAGCGCAGCGAGTAGGCGTCCTGGACGCGGTTGCAGTCCGGGCCGCGGTGGCTCTCGACGATCTTCGAGCCCTGCAGCGCCTGCCACATCCGGGCCGCGGACTTCGCCTGCCCGGGGTGCGGGCGCAGGGCCTGGAGGTCGGCGGCGAACGCGCGGTCGGTGCCGAGCAGGGCCTCGACGCTCATCGCGGCGGTGAGGTCCGCGACGTCGAAGAGCCGGTGCAGATCGGCGGCGGCGAGCAGCAGCATGCCGAGCATGCCGTCGGTGCCGTTGGTGAGCGCGAGGCCCTCCTTCTCGGCGAGCACGACCGGCTCGATCCCGGCCTGCTTCAACGCCTCCGCGGCGGGCTTCAGCTGCCCGGCGTGGATCACTTCGCCCTCGCCCATCAGCGCGAGCGCGACGGCGGCCAAGGGGGCGAGATCACCCGAGCAACCCAGCGAGCCGTACTCGTGGACGATGGGGGTGATATCCGCGTTGAGCAGGGCCGCAAGCGTTTGCGCGGTGCCGGCACGGACCCCGGTGTAGCCGCTGGCGAGGGTGCGCAGCCGCAGCAGCATCAGCGCGCGGACGACCTCGGGTTCGACGGCGGGCCCGGCGCCGGCGGCGTGCGAGCGGATCAGGCTGCGCTGCAGCGCGGTGCGGCTCTCGACCGGGATGTGCCGGGTGGCGAGCGCGCCGAAGCCGGTCGAGACGCCGTAGGTCGGCGTGACGGCGTGGGCCAGGTTCTCGATGTGCAGACGGGTCGCGGCGAGGTTCTTCTCGGCGGCGTCCGTGAGCCCGACGGGCGCGTACCCGCGGACGACGTCGACGACCTGGGCGGCGGTCAGGGGCTCCGGGCCCAGGAGCACTTTTTCCGGCATGGGCCCATTGCACCCCTTCGGAACCGCTGGTGGGATGCCTCAACGGGTGGTTCTGTCTGGCATCCCAGACGCTAGGCTCGGGTCATGGGCGACAGCAGCGAGGTCCCGGCGCTGCGCCGCGGGCTGGCGGTGCTGAGCCTGCTGGCGACGCGGCCCGGCCCGATCACCGCGGCGGCCATCGCCCGAGAAGCCGGACTCCCCCGCTCCACGACGTACCACCTGCTCAACGAGCTCGAAGCGGCCGGTTTCGTCGTGCACCTGCCCGCCGAGCGCCGCTACGGCCTGGGCATCGCGGCCTTCGAGCTGGGCTCGGCCTACCTGCGCCACGATCCGCTGGAGCGCCTGGCCGGGCCGTTGCTGCGCAAGCTCGTCGACCGCGTCGGGCACACCGCCCACCTCGGCGTGCTGCACGGCAACGAGTCGCTGTACCTGATCAAGGAACGCCCGGCCCGGCCGGAGACGCTGGTGACGGAGGTCGGCGTCCGGCTGCCGGCGCAGCTGACCGCGTCCGGCCGGGCGATCCTGCGGCACCTGCCGGCCGCGCACGTCCGCGCGTTGTTCCCGGCGGCACCGGCGTTCGTGCTCCGCACCGGCCGCGGCCCGCGCACGCTGGCCGAGCTGCGTCGCACCCTGACCGCGGAACGCCGGCTCGGCTGGTCGGTCGAGGACGGCCACGTCACCGACGGCTTCGCGTCGGTGGCCTGCCCGGTCTTCGACCACGGCGCCCGCCCGCTGGCCGCGATCAGCGTCACCCTTCGCCACCACTGCGCGGCGGAGCCGTGCACGGAGACCTGGCCCGACCTGGCCGGCGAAGTGGCGGCAACGGCGGCCGAGCTGACCACCCGCATCGGCGGACACCCGGCCTGACCGCCGTCGCGGGCCGTCCGGGGGCTGCGGCTGCTGCGAACGGGGCAACTGTCACCGAACGGCTCGATTCCACTCCGGTGGGTGATTACCGTAGCTGGGGCTGCGGTTTCGAGGGGCACCGATGGATGACGCACGCGTGAAGAAGGCCGGTTTCGGTGCGGTGCTCGCCGTCGCCGAATTCCGGGCCATGTGGACCGCCGAGCTGCTGTCCGTCTGCGGCGACCAGCTCGCCAGGGTCGCGCTCGCGGTGCTCGTCTTCCAGCGCACGTCCTCGGCCGCGCTGACCGCGCTCACCTACGCCCTGACCTACGTTCCTTCGCTGCTCGGCGGCATCCTGCTGGCCGGCGCGGGCGACCGGTGGCCGCGGCGCGACGTGATGGTCGCGGCCGACCTGGCGCGGACCGCGCTGGTCGCGGTCATCGCCGTCCCCGGCGTCCCGCTGTGGGTGCTGTGTGTGCTGGTCGCGGTGATGACGCTGCTCGGCGGGCCGTTCAAGGCGGCGCAGCAGGCGTTGCTGCCCTCGGTCCTGGAAGGCGAGCGGTACCTCGTCGGGATGGCCCTGCGGAACGTGACGATGCAGGGCGCGCAGCTGGCCGGGTTCGCCGGGGGCGGCGCGCTGATCGCCGCGTTCACCCCGTCCGCGGCGCTGGCGTTGGACGCGGCGACGTTCCTGCTTTCGGCGTTGTTCCTGGTCACCGGCGTCCGGCGGCGGGCGGCGATCGCGCAGGCAGTCCGGCCGGCCTGGCTTTCCACGACCGGCGCGGGCATCCGGCTGATCTGGCGCGACCCGGCGTTGCGGACGTTGGTGGCGCTCAACTGGCTGGCCGGGTTCTACGTCGTGCCGGAGGCGCTGGCCGCGCCGTACGCAGCCGGGATCGGCGCGGGCGCGACACTGGTGGGGCTGCTGATGGCGGCGGATCCGGCGGGCAGCGTGCTCGGCGGCGTCGTGTTCGGCAAGTGGATCCCGGAGCACGTGCAGGTCCGCGTGCTGGGCTGGCTGGGGATCGCGGCCGGGCTGCCGCTGGTGGTGTTCGCCTGCCGGCCCGGCCTGGTGGTGTCGGTGGTGCTGCTGGCGGCGTCCGGGCTGGTGGCGACGGGCTACAACATCCAGGGCACGGTCTCGTTCATGCGGCGGGTGCCCGACGCGCACCGCGCGCAGTGCGCGGGGGTGAATTCAGCGGGCCTGATCACCGTGCAGGGGCTGGGCGCGGCCGCGGCGGGCGCGCTGGCCGAAGTGCTGGGCCCGGCGCACACCATCGCCGCGGCCGGGGCGGCGGGTGCCGCGGTGGCCGTGCCGATCGCGAGGGCGTGGCGCCGGGTCGGGGTGGTGGACCGATGACCTCAGTTGTCGCGTCCGCACATGGTGCGCCTCCCTCCGCGGCCCCAGGCCGGACCGGCTCCGTCACCGGCCGGACACCATGAGTATGCGGACCGGGAGCGGGATTGCGCGCACTGGGCCACGGATTCGTGACGTCCTCGTGGCACCGCGGCGCTGGGTGCTGTGGCGCCAGGGTCCGCGGGTGATCGGCTACTGCCTGATCAGCGAAGTGGTGGCGGTGGTGCTGACGCTGCGTCCGTCCCCGATCGCGGTGGACCGCCGGACGCTGTCGATCCTGGTGGTGCTGCTGGTCCTCGGGGTGGCGCAGTCGGAGACGGGCCGGCGCGTGGAGCGGATCCGCCGTCGCGTGTCGGGGACGCCGCACATCAACATGACGTCGGTCTGGACGTTCGCCGGGGTCCTGCTGCTGCCCCCGCTGCTGCTGGCGGTCCTGGTCGGCGGCCTGTACGCGCACCTGGCGATCCGCAGCTGGTACCGCCTGCAGCGGGTGCCGGCGTCCCGGACGGTCAGCAACGCGGCGATCATCGTGCTGTCGTGTTACGCCGCCCAGTCGGTGCTGCGGCTGGCCGGCTTCTCCGACATCCGCTCGGCGATGGCGCACAGCTGGGCGGGGACGTTCGCGATCGCGGCTGCCGGCGTGACGTTCTTCGCGGTGAACGCGGTCCTGGTTCTCCCGGCCCGCCGCGAGGTCGGCCGGACGCCGGAGGCGCTGTTCGGCACGTGGTCGGACAACGGCCTCGAGGTGGCCACGCTGTGCCTGGGTGCCTTGAACGCGGTGGTGCTGGCGACGTTGCCGGGCCTGGTGGTGCTGGTGTTCCCGCCGTTGCTGCTGTTGCACCGGACGGTGCTGGTGAAGCAGTTGGAGGTGGCGGCCCACCGTGACGAGAAGACGGGCTTGTACAACACGAGCGGCTGGCACGCGCTGGCGGAGCGGACCCTGGCGGCCACCGCTCGCGCGCGGGGCACGTTCGGGTTGCTGATGCTGGACTTGGACCACTTCAAGCAGGTGAACGACACGTACGGGCACCTGGCGGGTGACGCGGTCCTGAAGGCGGTGGCCCAGTCGATCATCTCGGCGGTCCGCGGCCGCGGCGACGCGGTGGGCCGCTTCGGTGGCGAGGAGTTCGTGGTCCTGCTGCCGGGGATCACGCAGCCGGACATCGGCGCGGTGGCCGAGCGGATCCGCCGGGCGATCAGCGCGTTGCGGGTCCCGGCGGGCCAGTTGTCGATCACGGGCTTGTCGGTGTCGATCGGCATCGCGGTCTACCCGACAGCAGGCGCTTCGCTACAGCGCCTGCTGGACGCCGCGGACACGGCGCTCTACCACGCGAAGGCGACGGGCCGGAACAAGGTGGTCCACGTGGCGGACCTGGTGTGAGGGGTCAGGCGGTCCGCTGCCGCCGCCCGGCGTCGAGCCCGAGCATGGCCAGCAGTTCGGCGCAGTCGTGGACGTCGGACGAGTGCCCGGCCACGGTGAGCACGGCGCGATCGTTCTGTTCGCCGAGGCGCACCGCCTCTTCAGCCCGGATAACGCCCATCCGGCTGTCTTCATCATTGGCAAGCGAGCTGCCACTACGCCGGGCCCAGGTCATCTGGCCACCTACTTCCGACTCCACGGGTGCGGAGTCATTGGTCGGACCCCAAGCATGACATTGACACGAATTTCACTCACAAGTGGCCCCCACCACAAGCAGCAACCACCCCGCCCAGAACCGAACACCCCCAGGTGAGCGCCCCCGCAACAACCACCACCCACACGAACGACAAGCCACCACCCCGAGCTCACCCGGCCGGCACCACCCGCCCCCACCCCACGGCCTGACTCACCGCCAAAGAAGAAACCCCCCGCAGGGCGCACCGCCCACAGAGGAACCACCGAGCCTGGCCTCACCTCCAGCGGAGGGGAAGTACCCCGCCCCAGCTCACCACCTACGAAGGCCCGCCCCGCCGGACTCACCCCCAGCGGAGGAACCACCGAGCCCCCACGGAGGCCCGCCCCGCCGGGCTCACCTCTCACGGAGGAACCACCCAGCCTGACTCACGGTTCCAGAGGGCCCACCCGGTCTGGCCAGCCACCCAACGCAACCACCCGGGGGGTCCAGGGGGGCGGAGCCCGCCCTGGCGGGGGTTTGGGGGTCCGCCCCCCAAAGAACACGGCAAAACGAAGGGAAGGCCCAGCCCCGAAGGGGCGTGGGCCTTCCAGCGACGTGTCGTGGAGGTGCCGGGAATTGAACCCGGGTCCTCTGGCGTATCAACAGGACTTCTCCGTGCGCAGTCCGCTACGTCTCTGCTTGGCTCCCTCAATCACGCGAACAAGCTGAGGTGACGAGCCCAGCCACTGTTTGCTTCACGGCAGTTCCCCGTGGCCGGGACTACCGCTGAGCCTCCTAGCTGATGCCGGTACCCGGGCCGGAGGCGAACCCGGGCCGACAGAGTCGCACTCGCTCAGGCGGCGAGGGCGAACTCGCGCTGACTGGAGTCGGCGCTTATTTGGTTGCGATGACGCTTACGGTGGTCTCTCGCCTGCACCGGCACGCTTCTCCTGAATCAACGTCCAAAGTCGAAACCGTTCACCCCCTTGTCGGGACACAACCTGTTCATCATAACGCCCGGCGCCAGCGCTTTAGTCCGGGTGGGGTGGGGCCAGCCCTACCGCCGGGATGCCCGCTCGCACCATGTCGCCCACCTCGCGAAACCGCGAAGCTGGTACCCGATGAAGGGAGCACGGTCATGGTGAGCGAGAGGCGGGATCCGCCGTTCGGTGGTTCGGTGGTGTTCTTGCTGATGAACCTGCCGCTGGGGGTGGTGGCGTTCGGGTTCCTCACCGTTTTCGTCTCGGCCGGGGCGGGGACCGCGGTGGTGTGGGTCGGGGTGGGCCTGCTCGCCGCTGTCGTGCTCGCCGTGCGGGGGGCCGCGCGGCTGGAGCGGGCGCGGATCTACGCGCTGCTGGATCGCTATATCGATCTTCCCTACCTGCCGCTGCCGGCCGGGAAGCAGGCCGTGCGGTGGAAGGGGCGGCTGAAGGATCCGTCGACCTGGCGGGATCTCGCCTACTTCGCCCTGCTCTTCCCGGTGGGCCTGGTCGAGTTCGTGCTCGTGACGACCTTCTGGGCGACGAGCCTGGCGCTCGTGGGCCTGCCGGTCTACTTCCGGTGGCTGCCGGGCGGCGAGTACCGCTTCCCCGCTTGGGAGGTGCCCTGGCTGACCGTGGACTCGACCGTGGAGGCGCTACCGTGGGCAGCGCTCGGGGTGTTGTTCGTCGCGTTGTCGGTGGCGCTGACCAGGGCGCTGGCGGGCACGCACGCCCGGCTGGCGTCCGCGCTGCTGGGGCCGACGGTGGCGCAGCGCCACCGGATGGAGCGCTGGTGGGAAAACGCGGAAGAGAAGAACCTGGTGGCGGGATGACCGAGGCGCAACAGCTGGAACACCCGCGGCCGCACCCGGCTCGCACGATCCTCTACATGATCGTCAGTTTCGTCTTCCGGTTCGTGCAGTTCGTGCTGATCGTGGTCGGCATCTCGGTGGGGGTGTCCACGGCGGTGATCTGGGTGGGGTTCCCGATCCTGCTGGCGACGACGAGCTTCGTGCGCTGGTCCGGAGACCGCGAGCGGGGCTGGCTGGGGACGATGCTGCGGGTGCCGCTGCCGCCGGTGCAGCGGCGGCCGTACGAAGCGGGGCAGCCGCTGCTGCGGCGGTGGATGGTCCGGCTGAGTGATCCGACGACGTGGCGGGACCTGGCCTACCTGATGGCGGCGTTCCCGCTGGCGTGTGCGGAGGTCGTGATCGCGCTGGCCTCGGTCGTGCTGCTGCCGATGGCGATCTGGGTGACGCCGTGGCTGGGCTGGCTGCACGGCGAGCTGGCGCTGGCGCTGCTGGGGCCGGACCGCACGAAGCGGCTGGAGCAGAAGGCCGAGCGGCTGCAGGCGTCGCGGGCGCGCGGGGTGGACGCGGCCGAAGCGGAACGCCGTCGCATCGAACGTGACCTGCACGACGGCGCGCAGCAGCGGCTGGTGGCCGTCGCGATGAGCTTGGGGCGCGCGAAGTCGAAGTTCGACCAGGACCCGCAGGCGGTGCGGGAGCTGATCGACGAGGCGCACTCGGACGCGAAGCTCGCCGTCTCGGAGCTGCGGGACCTGGCGCGCGGCATCTACCCGGCCGTCCTCGGTGACCGGGGGCTGGACGCGGCGTTGTCGGCACAGGCGGCGAAGTCGCCGATCCCGGTGGACGTCTCGGTGGACGTCGACCCGCGTCCGCCGGCCGCGGTGGAGACGACGGCGTACTTCATCGTCGGCGAGACGCTGACGAACATCGCGAAGCACTCCGGAGCGACCGAAGCGGTCGTGAAGGTGTGGCGGACCGACGACCACGTCGTCGTCGAGATCACCGACGACGGCCACGGCGGCGCGGAGGTGCGTCCCGGCGGCGGGCTGGCCGGCCTGGCCGACCGCGCCGCGACGATCGACGGCGTGATCACCGTGGTCAGCCCGGTGGGCGGGCCGACCGTGATCCGGGCTGACCTCCCCTGCCAGTGGTGAATAGGCTGGACCCCGTTCATCCACGAGCTTGGGGGCCGGATGCGGGTAGTGATCGCCGAGGACGCCGTGCTGCTGCGGGCCGGGGTGACCCGCCTGCTCGCCGACGAGGGCATCGAGACGGTCGCGGCCGTCGACAACGGCGACGACCTGCTCGGCGCGCTCAAGGAACACCGCCCTGACCTGGCGATCGTCGACGTCCGCATGCCGCCGACGTTCACCGACGAGGGGTTGCGCGCGGCACTGGCGGCGCGCAAGGAGATCCCGGGGCTGCCGGTGCTGGTGCTGTCGCAGTACGTCGAGGAGTCGTACGCGGTGGAGCTGCTCTCGGGCGGCGCGGGCGGCGTCGGTTACCTGCTGAAGGAGCGCGTGGCGGACGTCGCGGACTTCCTGGACGCGGTCCGCCGCGTCGCGGGCGGCGGCACGGCGATAGACCCGGACGTGATCGCCCAGCTGATGGCCCGCGGCCGGCGCAACCCGCTGGACGCGCTGACCGCCCGCGAGTCCGAGGTTCTGGGCTTGATGGCCCAGGGCCTGTCGAACACGGCGATCGCGAACTCCCTGGTGGTTTCGCACGGCGCGGTGGAGAAGCACATCGGCAACATCTTCTCGAAGCTCGGGCTCGAAGCCAGCGCGGAGGAACACCGCCGTGTCCGCGCGGTGCTGACCTACCTGGGCCGCTGAGCCCGCCACCGTTCGACGGCGACCCGCACCGCCTCCTCGTCCTCGCGGGCGTGCGCGCCGGAGGCCCCGGCGGCGCCGAGGATCACCTCGCCGTCCGTGACGAGAACTCCGCCCGCGTACGGGACGTAGTCCCCGTGGAAGAGGTGCTGGATGCCGTCGACGATCGGACCGGGCAGCTCCAGGCCGCCCGAAGCGTTCAGCGTGAGCAGCGCGGAGCGGGCCTTGGCCACGGCGATCCGGCTGGTCATCGGCATCCCGCCGTCGGCGCGGCGCAGCGTGATGACTTCGCCGGTGACGTCGAGCACGGCCACGGCCAGCGGCGGGAACCCGCGTTCCGCCCCGGCCGTCAGTGCGGCGTCCACCAGCCGGTCGGCGTCCGCCAACGTGAGACCCGGGAGGCGAGGCGATCCGTTCACGGCACCGAGCTTAGCGCCGCCGAGCGACGGACAGTGACCAAAAGTCCCGTAGGGTGGTCACGGGTCACCCGTTCCGCGGGCGGCACCCGGGTGAGCGCTCACCTACCATGAGCGGACCCGTCGTCGAGAGGAGCCGCAGATGTCCGACGAGACCCCCTGCGTCCGCTTCTTCGGCGGCCCGCTCGACGGCCGCGTCCAGGAGCTCGGGGACGCCGAGCCGATTCCCGGCACCGTCATCCGGCACATCCACCTGCACGGCGGGCCGAAGATCGAGACCCGCTACGAGCTCGGCCTCACCGACCGCGGCTGGGAGTACCGCCTCGCCGCCGCGCAGCACGAACCCGAGCCGGACGGCCTGAGGTAGGGGAAACCCCCGTACCGGCCGGGGGTGAACAGGACCCCGAACAGGCCGGGCAGCACCGCTGTCTTCCCCGGCCGAACCGGCCAGGCTGAGCAGCATGCACACGAGCCGCGACAGGTTCCTCGACGTCGTCCGGGCGGGGGCCATCCTCGCCGTCATCGCCCAGCACTGGATCATGCCGGTGCTCTCCTACTCCGACGGGCACCTCGCCACCGGCAACGCCCTGGCGACGCCGGGGTGGTGGGTCGTGACCTGGTTGTCGCAAGTGATGCCCTTGGTCTTCTTCGCCGGCGGTGCGGCCAACCTGATCTCCTTCCGCCGCGCCGCGTCCACGCAGCAGTGGCTCGCCGCGCGCATCAAGCGCCTGATGGTGCCGGTGCTGCCGCTGATGGTGGTCTGGCTGATCGTGCCGGACTTCCTGCGCGGCCTGGGTGTCCCGCCGCAGCCGTTGCAGGTCGGCAGCGCGATCGCCGCGCAGCTGCTGTGGTTCCTCGCGGTGTACGTGCTCGTCGTGCTGCTCACGCCGCTCATGGTGGCCGCGCACCGGCGCTGGGGCCTGAAGGTGCCGCTCGTCATGGGTGCGGCGGGCCTGCTCGTCGACGTCGCGCGCTTCAACGACCTGGGCTACCTCGGTTACGCCAACGCGATCTTCGTCTGGGTCGCCGTGCACCAGCTGGGCTTCCACTACGTCGAAGGCCGCCTCGGCTCGCTGACCCGCCGCGGCGCGCTGACGCTGTCGGCGGCCGGATTCGGCATCACGGCGTTGCTGGTGGCGTTCGGACCGTACCCCGCGAGCATGATCGGCATGCCGGGCGCGCCGGTGTCGAACATGAGCCCGCCGACCGTGCTGCTCGCCTTCCTCGCCGTCGGCCAGATCGGCTTGCTGCTCGCCTTCCGCCCGCAGCTCAACGCGCTCGCGGCGCGCCCCGGCATCGGCGACGCCCTCGGCTGGCTCGGCGCGCGGTTCATGAGCGTCTACCTCTGGCACATGCCGGCGCTGATCGTGGTGGCGGGCGTGACGGTGTACGGCCTCGGCTACCGGACGCCCGCCCCCGGAACGGTGTTCTGGCTGGTCATGGCGCCGGCGTGGTTCGCGACGTGCGGGATGGTGCTGTTCGGGCTGCTCCGGCTGTTCGCCCACTTCGAAATGCAGCGCGACACCGCGGTCGCGACGGCGCGGGTGCCGCAGCTGGTCGCGGCCGGGCTGCTGGTCTCGGGTGGCCTGCTCGGCCTGGCCGCGCACGGGTTCGCCCCGCTGTCGGACGGCATCGCGCGCGGCCCGGTGCCGTGGGTGGTCCTGGCGACGGCCGGGTTCCTCCTGGCCGGCAAGCAGATCCCGGTGGTCGACCTGCTCGGCCGCGCGGTCACCGTCAGCGAACGCGCGACCCTGCCCGGCCTCAAGCGCTGAGCAGCCGCAGCGGGGTGTCGTGCAGGACGGCCCGCAGGAACGGCTCCCCCAGGCGATCGTCGGCCGCCCAGCCGGCGATCGCCTGCAGCTGCGTCGCGTAGGAGTACGGGATGTTCGGGAAGTCCGTGCCGAGCACCACGCGGCCGGCGAACTCCGCCAGCCGCGCCGTCCAGTCCGGCGGCAGCGGCGACATCGCTTCGGCGAACGGCACGCCCACCATCGTCGTGTCCAGGTGCACCCGCGGGTACTTCGCCATCAGCTCGAAGGCGGTGCCGAATTCGGGCATCGCCGCGTGCGCGAGCACCGCCGTCAGCTGCGGATGCCGGGCGAGGACCTCTTCGAACACCGACAACCCGGTGAAGTCGCCCCGCAACGGTCCGTGTCCACAGTGGACGACGACCGGGACACCGGCGTCGGCCAGCGCACCCCACACGGGCTTCAGCAGGTCGTCACGCGGGTCGTACGCGCCCACCTGCACGTGCGCCTTGAACACCCGGGCGCCGGCGCGCAGCGCACCGTCCACAGCGGACCCGGCGCCGGGCTCGGGGTAGAACGTGCCGGTCGGCACCGCGTCCGGGACCCGGGCGGCGAACTCGAGCGCCCAGTCCGTCAGCCACTGCGCCATCCCCGGCTTGTGCGGGTAGACCAGCGGCGCGAACCGCGTCACGCCCAACGCGCGCAGGGTGGCCAGCCGTTCCTCTTCGGACGTCCGGTAGTGCACCGGCCATTCGGTGCCGTAGTGGGTCGAGGCCCGGTCGAAGTACGCCCAGACCTTGTCCATCACCGGCTTCGGCAGGAAGTGGACGTGCAGGTCGACCAGGCCCGGCAGGCCCAGCGACGCCGTCCAGCGAGCAACCTCACCGTCGTCCGCCGGGCCGGGCGTCACTCCGTGAACCGGCCCTTCAACGCGCGGCCCATGGCCTTCCTGATGTCCCGGTCCGCGTCGCGCTTCGCCAGCGTCTGCCGCTTGTCGTAGGCCTTCTTGCCCTGCGCCAGGGCGATTTCGACCTTGACCTTGCCGTCCTTGAAGTACATCGACAGCGGCACCAGCGAGAGCCCGCTCTCCTTGGTCTTGCCGATGAGCTTCTCGATCTCCCGCCGGTGCAGCAGCAGCTTCCGGGTGCGCCGCGGCATGTGGTTGGTCCACGTGCCCTGCGTGTACTCCGGGATGTGCACGTTGCGCAGCCACACTTCACCGTCGTCGACGGTCGCGAACGCGTCCGCCAGTGACGCCTTGCCCTCGCGCAGGCTCTTGACCTCGGTGCCGACGAGCACGAGACCGCACTCGTAGGTGTCGAGGATGGAGTAATCGTGCCGCGCCTTGCGGTTCGACACGATCACCTTCTGGCCACGTTCCTTGGGCATACGACCACTCTACGTGATATCGGGGGCTGCCAGCAGCCGGTTAAACCTAGTGCCGGACGTACAGGCGCAGCGTGACGTAACCGGTGATGGCGGAGATCACCACGGACACCCCGAGCAGGATCGGCGCGACCGGGAACAGCAGCTCCAGCATGGTGATCTTCGGGAAGACGTCACCGGTGAACACCGAGTCGAGGAAGCTCGCCTTGGTCAGCACCAGCATGATGATCCCGAGGATCGCACCGACCGCGCCGGCGACCACCGCCTCCAGGAGGAACGGCAGCTGCGTGTACCACCGCGTCGCGCCGACCAGCCGCATGATGCCGACCTCGGTGCGCCGGGTGAACGCGGACACCTGGATCGTGTTGGCGATCAGCAGCAGCGCGGCGATGGCCATGATGAGCGCGGCACCGAAGGCCATGTTGCGGACGCCGTTGAAGGCGTTGAAGACGCGGTCGAGGAACTTCTTCTGGTCGTCGACCTTCCGCACGCCCGGCTTGTTCGCGTACTCCTGCACGATCGCGTCGCTGCGGTCCGGGTCCTTCAGCTTCACGTGCAGCGACGCGGGCAGCGACTCGGGACCGGTGAGCGCGACCAGCTCCGGCTGGCTCTCGAAGATCTTCTTGAACCGGTCGAAGGCCTGGTCGCGGTTCTCGAACACGACCGACTCGACACCGTTGTTGCTCTGCAGCGAGGTCCGCAGCGACTGGCACAGGGCCTGCGTGCAGTTCTTGTCGGTCGCGCTGATGTCGTCGGTGAGGTAGACGGAAACCTCGACGTCGGCGAGGAAGTTGGACTTCATCTTGTCGATCGTCCGCACGGCGAGGAGGCCGCCGCCGAGCATGGCGAGCGACACGGCCGTGGTCAGCATCATCGCGATGGTCATCGTGACGTTCCGGCGCAGGCCGGTGACTACCTCACTGAAGACGAAACTGGCGCGCATGGCGGGTGCAGGTCCTTGGGGTCGGGGTCGTTGAAGGGCGGGGCGGTCAGCGACCGATGCCGTAGACGCCGCGGGCGTCGTCGCGGATCACCCGGCCGAGCTGCAGCTCGACGACGCGGCGTCGCATGGAGTCCACGATGGAGTGATCGTGGGTGGCCATCAGGACGGTGGTGCCGGTGCGGTTGATCCGCTCCAGCAGCAGCATGATGTCCTGGCTGGTGTCGGGGTCCAGGTTGCCCGTCGGTTCGTCGGCGAGCAGCACCAGCGGGCGGTTCACGAAGGCGCGCGCGATCGCGACGCGCTGCTGCTCACCGCCGGAGAGCTCGTTGGGGAGCCGGTCCGCCTTGCCGTCGAGGCCGACGAGCTCCAGCACCTCGGGGACGACCTTCTTGATGGTCGGGCCCGGCTTGCCGATGACTTCGAGGGCGAACGCTACGTTCTCCGCGACGGTCTTGTTCGCGAGCAGGCGGAAGTCCTGGAAGACGCAGCCGATGGTCTGCCGCAGGCGCGGGACCCTGCGGCGGGCCAGCTTGGCGACGTCGAAGTTGGACACCATCACGCGGCCCTTGCTGGGCGTCTCTTCACGCAGCAGCAGCCGGAGGAAGGTCGACTTCCCCGATCCCGAGGGACCGATGAGGAAGACGAACTCACCCTTTTCGATGTCGACGGACACCCGCTCGAGCGCGGGCCGCGTCGAGGTCTTGTAGACCTTGGAAACCTCTTCGAGCCGGATCACGATTCGGCATACTACCCACCGGTGTCGTGAAGCCCCGGTTGCCCGGTGCACCCGAGTGGAGCAAGGGGCGTTTCCGCACGGTGAGCGGTCGCGCGAACACCCCCTGCGCCGCTCAGGCGCTCCGCATGCGCCAGCGGATGCCGGCGTCGAGGAAGCCGTCGATGTCGCCGTCGAGCACCGCGGTGGGGTTGCCGACCTCGTAGTCGGTCCGCAGGTCCTTCACCATCTGGTACGGGTGCAGCACGTAGGAGCGCATCTGGTTGCCCCAGCTCGAGCCGCCGTCGCGGAGCGCATCCATCTCGGCACGCTCCTCTTCCTTCTTGCGCAGCATCAGCCGGGCCTGCAGGACCTTCATCGCGGCCGCCTTGTTCTGCAGCTGCGACTTCTCGTTCTGGCAGGAGACGACGATGCCGGTCGGCAGGTGCGTGATGCGCACCGCGGAGTCGGTCGTGTTGACGCTCTGCCCGCCGGGGCCCGACGAGCGGTACACGTCGACCCGGATGTCCTTCTCCGCGACGTCGACGTGGTCGACCTCTTCGACCTCGGGCAGCACCTCGACGTGCGCGAACGACGTCTGGCGGCGGCTCTGGTTGTCGAACGGCGAGATCCGGACGAGCCGGTGGGTGCCCTGCTCGACCGAGAGGGTGCCGTAGACGTAGGGGGCGCTCACCTTGAACGTCGCCGACTTGATGCCCGCCTCTTCGGCGTAGGAGATGTCGTAGACGTCGGTCGGGTAGCCGTGGCGCTCCGCCCAGCGCAGGTACATGCGGAGCAGCATCTCGGCGAAGTCCGCCGCGTCGACGCCGCCGGCCTCGGAGCGGATGGTGACGACGGCGTTGCGGTCGTCGTACTCGCCCGAGAGGAGGGTGCGGACCTCGAGGCCGTCGATGGCCTTGCCGAGGTCGGTGAGCTCGGCCTCGGCCTCGGCCATGCTGCCGGAGTCGCCCTCGGCCTCGGCGAGTTCGTACAGCACGCCCAGGTCGTCGAGCCGCTGGCGCAGGTCGGAGACCCGGCGCAGCTCGCCCTGCCGGTGGGACAGCTGGCTGGTGACCTTCTGGGCCGCCTCCGGGTCGTCCCAGAGGTTCGGGCTCGAGGCCTGCTGTTCCAGGTCGGCCACCTGGGCACGCAGCGCATCCAGGTCCATCACCGACTCGATCTGGGTCAGCTTGCCGGTCAGGTCCCTCATTGCCGCGTCGAACTCATCACTCACGTTTGTCAAGGTTACGGCAAAACCCACGACCGGTTGCGAGGACCGGTCGTGGGCGCGCGAACCTCAGGCCGCGGGGATGGCGTCGAGCAGCTTCAGCGCGGCCTTGGCCTGCGCTTGGGCGAACTCGGCGACGGCCTTCTCGTACGGCCCCTCGGCCGCCTTGGTGGCCGCCCTGGCGTCGTCGAGCTGCTGGCTGTAGCTCGTCCGGGCCGACTCGAGCAGCGACTGGCGCTGCTTCGCCGTCAGCGACCCGGCGTGCACGAGCCGCAGGATGAGCGGACTGCGCAGGTGGTCGGGGCCGGCTTCGGACGTCAGCCAGGCCTTGAAGGCCTTCTTGCCGGCGGCGGTGATCAGGTACTGCTGGCTGGAGCGCGGGCCCTGCTTGCCGAGCCGGACGAGACCTTCTTTGGACAGCGCCGGGAGCTCCCGGTACACCTGGCTGCGGGTGACGCTGAAGAAGGCGCCGAATCGCTCACCCGCTCCCGCGACGAGCTGCCCGCCGGTGGCGGGACCGTCGTGGAGCAGACCGAGCAGGGCGGCGGCTGTTGCATTCAATTCGGACACGCCCCCTAGATTCCCACTTATCGGCCGCTGTGTCCACAGTGGTCAGGGTATCTGTCCATTGTGGCTAGTGAGATCCCCTCGTTCGGCCCAATGCGACCGGGTCCACTGTGGACCTGGATACGCTCTGCAACCGCTCCCAGCGCATTTTGGTCCAACCAGACGCACCCAGGCCGTCCCGGCACCTCCAGGCAGGTGAGTTCGACGGGCGGCAATCCCCGGCTTGGCGCACCCCGAACACACACCGCAACCACCGAACACCGGTGTCCACATCGCGAGATCCGTAGCAAAAGCGACCTACCACGGGGGATCCAAGGGGACGAAGCCCCTTTGGCGGGGGTTTGGGGGTTCGACCCCCAATACAATGCGAAAGAGGCGTGGCGAACGTTTTCCGTTCGCACACGCCTCTTGCCTCTGTAGCGGGGACAGGATTTGAACCTGCGACCTCTGGGTTATGAGCCCAGCGAGCTACCGAGCTGCTCCACCCCGCGCCGTTTTGGTACTTCAATAGATTACACGGGGTCGCCAAGGGCTTTACACCGGGGTCCCGAAAGTCCCTGACCTGCCGTTATGTGGTCTCGAGCCACTGCCGGGCTCCACTGAGGACCATGGCCAGCCCGTCCTCGAACCGCGCGTCGGCGTCCCCCAGCACCGCCTCGCCCGCCGACTCCCGGTAGCGCTCGTCGAACTCTCCGGGCATGGGCCGCACGGCCTGCTCCTCGATCACGTAGCCGATGACGAAGCAGTAGACGGTGAAGGTCGCCCGGCTCGCCCGCTGCTCATCGACCCCGGCTTCGATGCTCCGGCGCAGCGGGTGCTCACCGACCAAGCTCGTGTCGCCGAGGTAAGTGCCGGCGAAAACCTTTCCGCCGTCGCGATAGGCGAGCATCATCCGGCGCAGCGCACGGGCACTGTGCGCGGCACCCTCCCACTCCTCCGCCGACGCCGGCGGCCGCCGATCGGCCGCGGACTCGCGGTACATCTGCGTCGCCATCTCGTCGAGCAGTTCCTGCTTGTTCTTCATGTGCCAGTAGAGCGCGGGCGCCTTGACGCCGAGGTCGGCGGCGATCAGCCGGAGCGTGAGCCCGTTGAGCCCCACTTCATTGAGCAGCTTCAGGCCGGACCGAGCAATGTTCTCCCTGGTCAGAGCCATCTTCTGCGGACTCCTCACGATCGCGGCTTGACAATTTAACGATGTTAAGGCCATGGTGGGGACAGGTCAATTTAACGTTGTTAAGGAGCTGGGGATGCAGGAGCTGACGGCGGAGGTGGTCGTGGTCGGCGCGGGCCCGACGGGCCTGATGCTGGCGAACGAACTCGCACTGGCCGGAGTGGACGTTCAGGTGCTCGAGCGGATGCACGAGCGAACGGGGTTGTCGAAGGCGCTGAACCTCCAGCCGCGCACGGCGGAAGTCCTGGATCTGCGGAGGTTGCTGCCTCGCGCGCAGGACCGGTCGTTCGCGACTGTCGCGGACGGACACTTCGCGGTGATCCCGGTGCCCTACACGGGCTGGGACACCCGCCACCCCTATCAGCTGGGCATTCCCCAGGCCGAGGTCGAAGCGGCGTTGGAGGAGCGCCTGGCGGAGCAGGGCGTGCGGGTGCGGCGAGGGCACGAGCTCACGAACTTCTCCCAAGACGCCGACGGCGTCACGGTCATCGCGGGCGACCTGCGCATCCGGGCGGCGTACCTGGTGGGCTGCGACGGCGGCCGCAGCAGTGTGCGCAAGGCGCTGAACCTGTCGTTCGAAGGGATCGAGGGCCAGGGCCACGGGGTGGCAGCGGACGTGCTGTTCAAGTCGACACCACCGGGCGCACCGACGCAGTGGCGGTCGATGTCGAACATGGTGACCTCCGGCAGCCCGGGCAAGTTCATCGGAGTGATCCCCCTGGCCGAACCGAACTTGTACCGCATCAGCTTCGGAGACCGCTTGAACCGCCCGCCCAACCTCCGAGCAGAGGTGACAGCCGAGGAAGTCCGCCAAGCAGTCACCGAGCGCTTCGGCCCCGAAGCGCAGATAGCAGAGATCCGCTGGGCATCCCGTTTCTCGGACGACAGCCGCCTGGCCGAAAAATACAAGGTAGGCCGAGTCCTCCTGGCGGGCGACGCAGCCCACACTCACTTCCCAGCAGGAGGCCAGGGCCTGAACCTGGGGATCCAGGACGCAATGAACCTGGGCTGGAAACTGGCAGCAGAGCTGAACAACCGAGCCTCAGCAGCACTCCTGGACAGTTACGAAGAAGAGCGTCGCACAGTGGCCAGCCAGGTACTGAACAACATAGCGGCCCAGAACGCCCTGGTCCCCACAACCCCAAACCAACTCGCCCTGCGAGCCCTCTTCAGAGACCTGGCAACCCTCCCCGAAGTCCAACACCACCTATCCGGAATGGTCTCAGGCCTCGACATCCGCTACAAGACAGAGGAAACCCACCCGGCAGCAGGAACCCGCCTACCCGACTTCCCCACAGCCCAAGGCTACGCAAGCACCTTATTCCACAAAGGAAACTGGGTCCTGCTAACAAAAACCCCAACCCCCAGTCCCCACACAGAGGTACTCGTAGCACAGGTCCCCCACCTGCCCTGGCCAGACCTGCAGAGAATCTTGGTCCGCCCAGACGGCTACATAGCAAACACAACGGGCTCTACAAAAGGCTGGCTCACCTGACAACCAAACCAGACACCGGGGGGTCCAGGGGCGGCGAAGCCCCCCTGGCGGGGGTCTGGGGGTTCGACCCCCAGGGAAAATGCGAAGGAGGGGCGGCTCGCCGATCTTGGCGAGCACACCCCTCCAACCTCTGTAGCGGGGACAGGATTTGAACCTGCGACCTCTGGGTTATGAGCCCAGCGAGCTACCGAGCTGCTCCACCCCGCGTCGTGACACCTACCTTACGCCCTCGTTTCGCGGGGGTGCAAAGCAGGTGCCCTCCGGGTAACCGACGTCACCCTCCCGGCTGGGTGCTGGGTGGCGGTGTGCTGGTGCCGGGCGCCGCGGTCTTGGCTGCTTCGTACGCCTTGGCCGCCGCGTCGAGGGCGGCCAGTGCGGCGCCTTGGTCGGTGAAGTTGCCGGATTGCTGGGCGGCCTTGAGTTTGGCGATGGCCGATTGGATGTCGGCGACGGCCCGGTCGAGGGCCGCGTTGCCGCCGCCGGTGTTGGGGGGTGTCGTGGTCGGGGTGGTGGTGGGTGTCGTCGGCGAGGTCGGCTGCCCGGCTTGGGGCGGGGTGGTGGTGGCTTCGCCGGTGCCGGCGCCGAAGACCTGGTCGAGGGCTTCCTGGAGGGTGGCGCCGTAGCCGACCTTGGGTCCGTAGGAGACGAGGACGCGGGCCAGCTGCGGGTAGCTGTTCTGGTTGCGCTGCCGGATGTAGACGGGTTCGACGTAGAGGAAGCCGTCGGCGACCGGGAGCGTGATCAGGTTGCCGTAGATGGGGGTGACGTTGGGGTTGTTGAAGAGGGTGCGGTCTTGGGCGACGCGGGAGTCGCTCTGGAACCGGTTCTGGACTTGGACCGGGCCGTCGACCTGGGTGGCTCCGGTGGCCGCGCTGGGTAGCTGGAGGACGCGGATCTTGCCGTAGTCGGCGGGGTCGGAGGAGACCGACATCCACGACGCGAGGTACTGGCGCTGGAGACCGGTGAGCGAGCTGGTCAGCTGGAACGTCGGCTTGGTCTGGCCCGGGGTGTCGGCGAGGACGTAGTAGCCGGGCTGGTTGGCCGCGCCGGCCGCCGCGGGGTTCGAGCCGCCTTCGGCGGTCGGGTCCTGCGGGACGCTCCAGAAGGCCTGCTGCGAGTAGAACTCCTGCGGGTTGCTGACGTGGTAGCGCGACAGCAGTTCACGCTGGATCTTGAAGAGGTCTTCGGGGTAGCGGAAGTGGGCGCGCAGGTCCGGGGAGATCTCGGAGCTGGGCTTCACGAGCCCGGGGAAGACCTTCTCCCAGGCGTTGAGGACCGGTTCCTTGTCGTCGATCGAGTAGAGCTTCACGCTGCCGTTGAAGGCGTCGACGGTGGCCTTGACGGAGTTGCGGATGTAGTTGATGGAGCTGTTGGCCTGACGGGCGACGCCGTTGAGGGAGTCGTTCGTGGCCGCGCCGAGCTGGGTCTGCTGGGCGTACGGGAAGTTGTTGAGCGTGGTGTAGCCGTCGATGATCCACTGGATCTTGCCGTCGACGACCGCGGGGTACGGGTCGCCGTCGAGGGTCAGCCACGGCGCGATCTTGCTGACGCGGTCGCGCGGGTCGCGGTTGTACATGATCTTGGAGTTATCGCCGATGGCGTCGGAGAACAGGATGTTCCGTTCGCCGTACTCGGCGGCGAAGGCGAGGCGGTTGAACCAGTTGTCGATCGGGACGCCGCCGGAGCCCTTGTAGGTGTAGCGGTCGGTCGCGGTGTCGTACTCGCCGGGCGCGTTGCCGGAGGTGCCGCCGACGATGGCGTAGTCGGATTCCGCGGCGGACAGCTCGCCGTAGTAGATGCGGGGTTCCTTGACCTCGATGCCGGTCTGGCCCGGGGCGGCCGAGCCGGCTCCCGACGGGTTCTGCGTGTCGCTGGTCGTGGCGATCGGGTAGCCGCCGTCGGAGTTGGCGTCCTTGACCGCGCGGTCGATCGTGTTGGCCGGCGCGACGACGAAGCCGTTGCCGTGGGTGTAGACGAGGTGCTTGTTGATCCAGCTGGTCTGGTTGCCGGTGAGGCCCTCGGTCTTGATTTCCTTCGCGGCGACGATGTAGTCCTGCGCGACCCCGCCGACGGTGTAGCGGTCGATGTCCAGCTTGGCCGGGAAGCCGTAGAAGTTCTCGCGGCCGACGCGCTGGGTGAAGGTGTCGGAGAGGATGTTCGGGTCGAGCAGCCGGATGTTCGACATCGTCCCGTTGTCGCTCTTGATCTGCTCCGGGGTGGCGTCCGACTTGCCCGCGTAGGGCTGGTACTGGACGTCGGTGAGGCCGTAGGCGCGGCGGGTGGCGTCCATGTTGCGCTGGATGGACGTCGCTTCCCGCTCGTTGGCGTTCGGCTTCACCGAGAACTGGTCCAGGATGGCGGGCCAGGCGACGCCGACGAGGATGCTGGACAGGATGAGCAGCACGAGCGCGATGGCCGGGAGCTGGAGGTTGCGCAGGAAGGCGCCGGCGAAGAACGCGATCGCGCAGATCACCGAGATGCACAGCAGGATCAGCTTGGCGGGCAGGACCGCGTTCAGGTCGGTGTAGGTGGCCCCGATGAACAGCGGGTACGCCCGGTCGGACAGCAGCAGGTTGTACCGGTCGAAGAAGTACTCGACCGCCTTCAGCAGCACGAAGAGCCCGACGGTGATGGCGAGCTGCGCGCGGGTCGGGCCGGCGAGCTGGCCGCCCTTGCCCGCCAGGCGGATCCCGCCGAAGACGTAGTGGGAGATCAGGGCGCCGAAGAAGGAGATGACGACCGTGATGAACAGCCAGCCGAGCAGCCAGTTGATGAACGGGAGGTCGAAGGCGTAGAAGCCGACGTCCTTGCCGAACTCGGGATCGGTCTGGCCGAACGAGGTGCCGTTGAGGACCAGCTGCACGACCTGCCAGTCGCTCTGGGCGGACAGGCCGGCGATCAGGCCGGTGAGCACCGGGATGCCGACGCCGAAGAGGCGGATGCGGGCGACGATCGCCGACCGGTAGCGCGCCAGCGGGTCGTCGGCGCCGGAGATCGGCACGAACACCGGGCGGGTCCGGTAGGCGATCATCAGGCTGACCGCCAGCGCTCCGCCGACGAGCAGGCCGACGGCGAAGAACAGGATGATCCGGGTCACCACCTGGGTGGTGAACACCTCTCGCGCGCCGACTTCGCCGAACCACAGCCAGTCGACGTACGTGTCGAGGAGACGGGCCCCGAGCAACAGCGCCAGCACGATCACCGCGGCGATGATGAGGAGGATCCGGCTCCGCCGGGACAGCTTCGGCAGGCTCACCGGGGGCCGAGTCGCCACGGCACACGCTCCTGTCTTCGTCAACATTCGAGCAGGGGCGCGTGCGCCCCCTGATTCCCTAACTCTACGGATGCCCGGTGAAGTTCCCGGGACCCGCCCAAACCGGACTCGCGGCGTCGGCGCGCGGGCCGACCTGACACGATGTGCGCATGGCAGCGAACGAAGCGCGACAGGCCGGCGTGGCCGCGCTCGCCCGTGAGATCGAGGAGTTCATGGCCGCGGCCGGCTGGGACCAGCCGCCGCAGCTGTTCGCGCTGGTGCCGACGGCGGCGCTGCTCGACGAGCAGCCGGAGCTGGCCGGCCAGCTCGACCGGGCGAACCCGCTGACGCCGGTGGCGCAGGAAGCGCTGCCGGAGGGCGACCTGGCCGAGGCGCTGGGCCGGATCGCGTGGCCGGACCTCGTCATCGGGTGCGCGCTCGCCCAGGAGATCATCGTGCTGCCGCCGGGCTCGGAGTCGGAGCTGCCGGACGTCGCCGAGGCGGACGCCGAGAGCCTCCGCCGCGCGGCCGCCGACCACCCGCAGCGCACGGAGGCCCGCTTGGTGGCGGCCGTCCTGCGCGACGGTGAGGGTGCCTGCGTGATGCGGCTGCGCGGGATCGGCACGGCCGAGGGCACGGACGAGGCGATGGACGAGATCGTGGAAAGTCCCGACCTGGCCCCGAACCTGCTCGAAGCGTTGAAGGCCACGCTGCTGCCCTAGCAGGCGGCCGTCGGCCGTCCCGCCTTGAGGTTGGCCAGCTGGGTGAGCGCGTCGTCCAGTGTGGACACCTTGATGAGGTTGAGGCCTTCGGGCGCGGTGCTCTTGGCCTCGGCGCAGTTGTGTTCGGGCACCAGGAAGTCGGTGGCGCCGGCTTCGCGGGCGCCGACGACCTTGAACGAGATCCCCCCGATCGGGTCGACCTCGCCGGTCTCGGTGATCTCGCCGGTGCCGGCGATGTGCCTGCCGCCCGCGAGGTCGCCGGACTGCAGCCGGTCGATGATGGCGAGGGTGAACATCAGCCCGGCCGACGGGCCGCCGACGTCCTGCAGGGAGATGTTGACGGTGAACGGCGCGTCGGCGCGGTCGACCGCGGTGAGGCCGATGAAGCCCTCCTTGCGGTCGGGGCGCGCGGCGAGGGTGAGCGGCACGGTCCGCTCGGGCTGGCCGTCCGACTGGAAGGTGATCTGGACGGTCTGGCCGGGCAGGGTGCCGTTGAGCGCGGCCCGCACGTCGGCGGCCTCGACGATCTTCTTGCCGTTGACGGTGATCAGCTTGTCGCCGGGCGCGAGCACGTGGTCGGCCGGGCTGCCGGAGACGATCTGCTTCGCCAGCACCTTGATCGGGTAGCCCAGCTTGCGCAGAGCGGCGACCTGGGCGTTCGTCTGCGAGTCCTGCAGCTGCTGGATGTTCTCCTGCTTGACCTGCTCGTTGGTCTCGCCCGGCTTGAAGTACTCCTCGCGCGGCGCTAGCGCGAACCGGCCGCTCGCCCAGAAGCCGAGGCCCTGGAACAAGGTGACGCCGTCGTGCAGGGAGACGGTCGTCATCCGCAGCTCGCCGGTGGTCGGGTGGGTCTCGTGCCCGGTGACCTGGATGACCGGGTTGCCCGCCGCGTCGCGACCCAGCGTGTCGTAGGTTGGGCCCGGGCTGATCGCGACGAACGGCACCGGCACGACCGAGCCGAGCACCACGAAGATCAGGAACAGCGAGCCGCTGACCACCAGCGTCCAGCCGCGGCGGGTCATCCGGCGGGCCTCGCCAGCCGGCTCCGGCGCCGGTTCCGGGGCGCTCTTCGCGGGGGCGGTCTCCTCGGAGGACTTGGTCACGACCGACAGCGTACGGTGACCGCGTTCGCTTCCCGGTGAAGGCCACGCTCATGGGTCCGGTTGACCTGCTCGGCAGCCGCCGACCCGCGTACGGTGGACACATGAGCAAACCCCCGTTCGGCTTCGGACCTTCCGATCCCGACAAACGAGGTGAGAACGACCCCTCGGAAGGCGGGCAGCAGTCCGGCGCCGAGGCCTTCAACCAGCTCGGGCAGATGCTGAGCCAGCTGGGCCAGATGCTCAGCCAGGCCGGCACCTCCAGCGGGCCGGTGAACTACGACCTCGCCAAGCAGATCGCCCTGCAGACCCTCGGCAGCGAGGGCAACACCGGAGAGAGCAAGCTCGGCTTCCGCGGCGGAGACGACGCGAACGCCGCGGTCCGCGACGCGGCCCACCTGGCCGAGCTCTGGCTCGACGCGGCAACGGTGTACCCGGCCGGCGCGACGTCGACGGTCGCCTGGTCGCCGCGGTCCTGGGTGGAGAAGACGCTCCCGACGTGGCAGCGGCTGTGCGACCCGGTGGCCCAGCGGGTTTCGGGCGCCTGGATGGAAGCCCTGCCCGAGGAGGCCAAGCAGGCCGCGGGCCCGCTGCTGCAGATGATGGGGCAGATGGGCGGGATGGCCTTCGGCTCCCAGCTCGGCAACGCGCTGGCCCAGCTGGCCTCGGAGATGCTGACCTCGACGGAGATCGGCCTGCCCCTGGCCCCGGCCGGCACGTCGGCCCTGCTGCCGGCGAACATCGAAAAGTTCGCCGAGGGCCTGGAGCTGCCGAACAGCGAGATCCTGGTGTTCCTGGCGGCGCGCGAAGCGGCCCACCAGCGCCTGTTCACGCACGTGCCGTGGTTGCGGCAGCGCCTGCTGGCGACGGTCGAGGAGTTCGCCCACGGCATTTCGGTGGACACCTCGGCCCTGGAGTCCCTGGCCGGCCGCATCGACCCGGCGAACCCGGCGAGCATCGAAGAGGCGATGTCGTCGGGGCTGCTGGAGCCCCAGACGACGGAGGAGCAGAAGGCGGCACTGAGGCGCTTGGAGACGCTGCTGGCCCTGGTCGAAGGCTGGGTCGACGTGGTGGTGGCCGAAGCGGTCGGCGACCGGCTGCCGGGAGCGGACGCCCTGCGCGAGACGCTGCGCCGCCGCCGCGCCACGGGTGGACCGGCCGAGCAGACGTTCGCCACCCTGGTCGGCCTGGAGCTGCGCCCCCGCCGCATGCGGGACGCATCGAACCTGTGGAAGCTGGTGGGCGACCGCCACGGCACGGAAAAGCGCGACGGCCTCTGGTCCCACCCGGACCTGATGCCGACGGCCGAGGACCTGGACGAGCCGATCGACTTCGCGGACCGAGTGGGATCGGCGGGTTCGATCGACGACCTGGACCCGATGGCCGAGCTGGAGCGCACGGAGCAGGCCGAGCGTTCGGAGCGCTCGGAGCGGGAGAAGGAAGAGCCCCCGTCGGACGAGGACGGCAAGCAGTCCTGAGCTGAGCCCCGGAAGGCCGGTGCCCCGTCGCCCGAGCGCGACGGCGGGTCACCGGCCTTCTGCTGTCCGGCGCCGCTGTCCGGCAGCGCCCGGCCGCCAACACTCACGTGCCCTTCCCCCGGCCCGCCAAGCGGCCGGAACGAGCGGCCGGAACGAGCGGCCGGGGCAACCCACCCAAGGCGGATCACCCCGGCCGCTTCACCCGCTCAGTCCTCGGTGGAGATCCCCCACCCGGCAGCGGCCGACAACCCCTCCAGGTACCCGATCGCCCGTTCCGTCTTCGGGTACCGCTGCACCAGCGCCCAGAAGGCCGCATCGTGCCCGGGCTCCCGCAGGTGCGCCAGCTCGTGCACCAGCACGTAATCCAGCACCCACGGAGGCACCTTCCGCAGCCGTTCGCTGACCCGGATGGTCGCGTCGACCGGCGTGCAGGACGCCCACCGCGTGCGCATCGGCGGCACCCAGCGGACGCTCGCCGGCACCGCGGTGCCGCCCAGGTACTTGCCCGACAGCAGCGCGCAGCGCGCCAGCAGGGCTTCGTCCGACGTCTTCGGGGACGCCGGCCGACGTGGTTCCGAGCGCTGCAGTTTGCGCTCCATCTCGGCGACCCAGTGTTTCTCCTCCGCCCTGGTCATCCGCGCGGGGATGAGCACGACGAGCGTGTCGTCGTTCCAATACGCGGTGACCGTCCGGTGCCGGCGCTGGCTGCGCCGCACTTCGACCTTGTGTCCGGGTGTGTCCGACGAGAGGTTCGTTTCCTCTCGGCCCCTCAGTGAGGGCATCCGTGCTTCGACCACCCGACAACGGTAAGGCCAAGCACCGACAACTCCGAGCGCCTTGAGGTCACAGACCCGAGTTGTCCACAGCCGGTTCCACTTGTGGACAACTCGGCCGTTCCGGCTCCTTCCGGGGCCTCCCGGTCGCCGGCGGGTGCGATCCTGCGGACATGATCCTCGACACCGCGGACATGCCACCGGTACTCCTTCCGGCCCACCCTGCCCTGCTCCCGGGCCTCACCGTGCTCGAACGCGGTCCCCGGGAGATCCAGATCGGCCTCGACCCGCGCCACGGCGTGATCGTCGAAAACCTCTCCCCGCACCTCGTCGCGAAGCTGCGCGCCCTCGACGGCAGCAAGCCCGTCGAGCGGCTTCTGCTCGCCGAGAGCGAACACCGCGACCAGCTGCGGACGCTGCTGCGGCAGCTGACCGCGCTCGGCCTGGTCACCGACGCCGGCCGGCCCGACGGCGCGGGCTTCCGCGGCGAGCCCGGCCTCTGGTCGCTGCGGGCGCGGCACCACCAGCCGGCCGTGGCGGACCGGCGGCGCGCGGCCGCGGTCTCGGTGCACGGCGACGGCAGGGTGGCGGTGGCGGTCGCCGTCCTCCTGGCCAACGCCGGCATCGGGCACGTCGAGCTGCAGGTGTCCGGCACCGTGACCGAGCACGACCTCGGCTCCGGCTTCACCGACGCGGACCTGGGCCGGTCCCGGCGGCAGGCCCTCGCCGACCTGCTCCGCCGGGTCGATCCCGAGGTCCGCGTCACCCGCCTGCACGACCGGTACCCGGACTTGGCGCTGCTCACCGACGCCGTCGTGCCGGCTCCCGAGCTCGTCGCGGAGCTGATGGGCGACGGCATCCCCCACTTGGCGGCGCGCGTCCGCGACGGCACGGGCATCGTCGGGCCCCTGGTCGTGCCGGGCCGCAGCTCGTGCCTGCGCTGCGCCGACCTGCACCGCACGGACCTCGACCCGTGCTGGCCGCGCGTCGCCGGGCAGCTCGCCGGCCGGCACCAGCGGCCCGACCTCGGTGCGGTCCAGTCCTGCGCGTCGCTGGCCGTCGCCCAGGCGATGCGGCTGCTCTCGCCGAGCGCTCCGGCCCCGCCGACGTGGAACGCGACCCTCGAGATCGACGCCTTCGACGGCCGCATCCGCCACCGGGGCTGGCCGCCGCACCCGCGGTGCCGGTGCGGTGCCCGGGAGGTGATCCTGGAGACGTAGCCCACGAAGACGTCGCTTGCAGGCTGCGCGCCGCCGCGGCCGCAGGGCAGAATCGCCGTTGTGACCGACTTCCGCGACCCAGCCGATCGTGACACCGCGATGCCGCACAAGGGCGCCGCCCGTACCGCCAAGCTCGCCAGTCTCCCGCTCGGCATCGCCGGCCGGGCGGTCGGCGGCTGGGGCAAGAGGCTCGCGGGCCAGAGCGCGGAGCAGGTGAACGCGACGCTGTCGGCGAAGGCCGCCGAGCAGCTGTTCGAGGTGCTCGGCACGCTCAAGGGCGGGGCGATGAAGTTCGGTCAGGCGCTGAGCGTGTTCGAGGCGGCGGTGCCGGACGACATGGCGAAGCCGTACCGCGAAGCGCTGACGAAGCTGCAGGCCGCCGCGCCGCCGATGTCGGTCCGGCAGACCCACCGGGTGCTCGCCGAGCAGCTGGGCCGCACCTGGAGCAGCCGGTTCGCCTCGTTCGACGACGAACCGGCGGCGGCCGCGAGCATCGGCCAGGTGCACCGCGCGGTCTGGCACGACGGCCGCACGGTCGCGGTCAAGGTGCAGTACCCGGGCGCCGACGAGGCCCTGCGCAGCGACCTGCGGCAGCTGCAGCGGTTCAGCAGGCTGTTCCAGGCGTTCGTGCCGGGCACCGAGGTCAAGCCGTTGCTGGCCGAGCTCGCGGAGCGGATGAACGAGGAGCTCGACTACCAGGCCGAGGCCCAGCACCAGCGCGCCTTCGCGAAGGCGTTCGACGGCGATCCCGGCATCCTGGTCCCGCGGGTGGTGGCCAGCGCGCCGAAGGTCGTCGTGACGGAATGGGTCAGCGGCACACCGCTGTCGAAGGTGATCGCGGACGGCGACCGCGAGACCCGGAACCTCGCGGGCCGGCTGCTGGCGGAGTTCCACTACTCGTCGCCGGAGCGCGTCCACCTGCTGCACTCGGACCCGCACCCGGGCAACTTCATGATCACCGAAGACGACAGGCTGGTCGTCATCGACTTCGGCGGTGTCGCCCGGCTGCCCGAAGGCATCCCCCGCCACCTGGGTGAGATGACGCGGCTGGCGCTCGACGGCGAGTCCGCCGGGCTGATGCGCCTGCTGCGGGAGAACCGGTTCATCCGGCCGGACAGCGACCTCACCGCGGAGGAGGTGCTCGCCTACCTCGCGCCGTTCACCGAGCCGCTGGCGGCACCGACGTTCCACTTCACCCGCCGCTGGATGCAGAAGCAGGCCGGGCGGGTGGGCGACAGCCGCGGCAACGACTTCCGGGTCGGGCGCTCGCTCAACCTGCCGCCCGAGTACCTGATGATCCACCGGGTGACGGCGGGGTCGACGGGCATCCTCTGCCAGCTCGACGCGGAGATCCCGGCCCGCGGCATCGTGGAGCGCTGGCAGCCGGGGTTCGCCGCCTGAGTTGTCCACAGGTGGGACCTCGAACGGAGGGATTCCGCCGAGTTGTCCACAGCTGTGGCAGACGGGGGTTCCACCCGGTTGGCCGAGCCGCCATGCTCGGAACATGACTGCTACTCAATGCGCCAACCCGCTCGCCCTTCGTAATCCCGGCGGCGGCGAGGTGATGAACCTCGAACAGTTACGCCAGGCGGGGATATCCGACCGAAGAACCCGGCGGCTCTGTGGCCCGGGAGGGCCGTGGCGCCGCCTGCACCCCGGTGTCGTCCTGCTGCGCAACACCGCCCCGACGCGGCAGCACCTGCTGCACGCCGCGCTGATGCGCTACGGGCCGGAGGTGGTGATCACCGGGGCCGACGCCCTGCAGGCCCACGGCGTGAAGTGCCCGGTGGAGGGCGAGGTCCGCCTGCTGGTGCCCGAGCACTGCCGGGTGGTGGCTCCCGAGGGGATCCGCCTGGCACGCTCGGCCCGGTTGCCGGAGCCGGTCGAGGTCGACGGTCTCCCGTTCGCCCCGCCGGCGAGGGCGACGCTGGACATGGCCCGGTCCGCACCCGACCCGGCCCGCATCCGGCACCTGCTGACGTTGCCGCTCTACTGGGGCCTGTGCGACCGGCAGGAGCTGCTGGCGGAGCTCGAGGCGGGCCCCCAGCGCGGCACGGCAGTGGTGCGCAAGGTGCTGCGCGAACTCGACGAGGGGCCGATCCAGGCGCACGGCCTGGCCACCCGCGTCCTGGACCTGGTGCCCCTCCCGCCGCCGAGCTGGGACCAGACGATCTGCGACCGCCGCGGCCGCCGCATCGGCGAGGCGGACGCCTGGTGGGACGAGTTCGGCCTGGCCTGGCAGTACCGCTGCTCCCCGGGCACGGGAGGCGGCTTCAGTCACCTGGCCCTGGCGGCGACGGGCATCGTCCTGGTCCGCTGCACGGTCCGGCAGCTGCGCCAGGTCCCGCGAGAGGTGGCGCAGGAGCTGGCCAGGGCATTCGGCGACGCGTCGCGCACGCCTCGCCCCAAGGTCCGCGCGGTTCCGCAGACGCTCGTCGGAGACGCGGCCTGATGATCGCCGGCAACCACTCGGGAGGGCGAAGTGATCACCAGTACTCGTCGGGCAGCTTGCCTTCGATGTCCCGCACGTGCTGGCGCGCGCAGTCCGGGCACAGCCACCGCAGCGCTCCCCGCTCGCGGGTGGACACCCAGGCGAGCGCCGTAGCCGGATCGTCGTCGGCAGCGCGAGTCCGGCCGCAGCGCCTACACCCGGCCGGTTCCGGCGCGGTCACTTCAGCCGTCCACAGTGGATCGCCTTGGCGCCGAGGAGGTACAGGTCGTCCCGGTGGCCCAGGAAGTCCGGACTCCGCGGGTCGGTCAAGGTGGCGGCCGCGGCCCGATCGTCGGCGTCGAGCCACTCCCCGGCCGATTCCGCAAACCACCCGACGCGGTGCACCACGTATTCACGAAGGAGGTCCGAGTCCGGCATCGGGTGGTCGATGAGCGCACCGAACGACTCGACGTCCTCGAGGCCGGCTTCGCGAAGCGCGCGCGGCCAGCCGTAGGGCATGGCGACGCTGCCCGGAATCCCGGCCCGCATCCGCTCGAACCACGAGGCCCGAGCGGCCAGCAGCCGATGCTCCAGCCCGGGGCGCCCGACCCCGAGCTCCCACGGGAGGCACCGCATCTCGAGCCCGCCCTCGGAGATGGCCAGCACCCCGCCCGGCCGCAGCAGCCCGGCAAGCGTGCGCAGCGCGGCCTGCTGATCGCCGACGTGGTGCACGACGCCGGAGGCCCACACAAGGTCGGCGGCGGGCACGGCCAGCGCAGGATCGGTGAGGTCCCCGAGCAGGCTGACGACCTCGACGGACTCGCCGGCCACCCCGGCAACGGCCTGTTCGGCCTCGACCAGCAGCGTCGGCGTGGCATCGAAGAGCACAACGGTGCCCCCACCGAGGCGGGCGAGTTCGCGCGCGAACAGCACACTCATCCCCCCGGCCCCGCACCCGACGTCGACCACGGTCGGCCGCGCCACCACCGACCCGACCAGCCGCCGGGCAACGGGCGCGAGCGCCTCGGCATCGAGAGAGTCGGCCATGCGCAGCTGGGCCAGCCGAGCCGCCCAGTCGATGTCGCCGTGGGTGTGTCCGGACATCACCCCATTCAACACCAGCGGCCCCAGCCTCGACCGCCACGAAAGGAGGCCACTCGAAGAAGGCACCGAGAACCCGAACGCCCCAGCAAGCACCAGGCAACGGCAGCCAGCGCCGCCATCAGCACAACGGCACAGGAGCAACCGCATCTCAGCGACAAGCCCCGACCGTCCACCGGCACGCCAACGCCAGCGGCACCCCACCGCGCCAGCGGCGGCGCGGGCAAGCGCGGCAGCAGTGGTAGCAACGGCACGCAGCCGCGCACTGCAGCGGCACGATCCACCCGCGCACGCCCGGGCGGCGCCAGCCCCACTACGGCACAACCGCGCTCCACAGCGCGACCGCCCACACCCCGCGGCATCGGCCCCACCGCCCACCACCACGACACAACCGCAGTCCGCAGCACCACCGCGCACAACCAGCGGCGCCCGACCCCACCGCGCATCACCGCGCGACCACGCTCCACAGCGCGACCGCGCACACCAGCCGCACCTGCTCCACCGCGCACCGCCACGACACAACCGCGGTCCGCAGCACCACCGAGCGCATCCAGCGGCGCCCGACCCCGCCGCGCGCCGCCCCCAGCAACCGCGCCCACAGCGCGACCACGCGCGCCAACGGCACCAGTTCCACGCACCGCCACAGCACAACCGCGCTCCGCGAGCGCGACCGCACTCACCGGACCACAGCAAAGCCCGAAGCGCGAAAGCCCCCACCGCCCGCGGACGGGCGGCAGGGGCCTGCGCTCAGCTCTGGTCCTGGTACCGCTCCGCCCGTCGAGCGGCCCAGCGGGCTACTCGCGTCCAGCGGCGGGCGGCACGCGCGCCACTTCGGGCCCGCTGGGCGCGGACCCCTTCCTCCAGGTCCCGTATTCGGGCCCTGGACAGTTCTTCGTAAAGCAACATCTCGCTGATCTCCTCGATCTCGGTCTTCGTCAGCTGCAGCTCTTCGCTGCGGGGGTGGGCTTCGTAATCCCTCGTGGTGACCGGTCCGGCGCTCATGCGGCGGCGCTCCGGTGATCGCCGCCGGCCTTGGCGGCTGCGGGCTCGACGACTGCGTTCTTGCGCGGACGGCCGCGGGGCCGCTTGCGCGCGATCACCGCGCCGCGCTCGAAGATCTCGCCGCCCCAGACGCCCCACGGCTCGCGACGGGCCAGGGCGCCGGCCAGGCAGGCATCGCGGACCGGGCAGTCGGCGCACTGCGCCTTGGCGCGCTCGAGCTCGGCCGGGGACTCCGCGAACCACAGGTCCGCGTCGCCCGAACGGCAGGGCAGCGCTACGTCGGGGACGGCGATCGGGTCGAGCAGGTCGGCGAATATTGCCTCACCGGAGGTGTAGGCGACGGCCGAAGACATGGTGGTTCCTCCTTGTGTCGTACGGGTTTTCGGTTGAGTGCTGGAGCTGGGCAACGCTGGTTCCTCTTGGGTTGTGCAGCCAAAAAGCACGAAGGCCGCGGATCCGGTTTTCCCGGTTCCGCGGCCTTCGTGAGCCTCGTGTCCTGACTAGGTCAGGAACTTCGCTCCCGTATCGACAACGGAACACGGAACTGCTTGATGGTCGGCAGATCAGCCTGCGGGTACGCGGCGAGAACGCCCTGCGTCCCGAAGACGACGACACCGGTGGTCCAGCGACGCGAGACGCGCCGCACGCCACGGATCTCGTGAGCGCTCACGGACACACCAGTGCCCGGGCGCTGAGCAGCCGCAACTTCCGCGGCGCAGGACAGACGGGTGCCCGGGTTCGTGAGCGTCATGTTGATGGTCATTTCACCGGCACCTCCTTCTGTACTCTGCACACACGGCCGCCGAGCGGCCTTCCGTAGATCCCCAGTCGAGCCCTTCGGGCTCGGTACTGGCAGGTTATTGCCCCGCACCACACCGGGGCAACTCAATTAACGGGAAAATCCTCGAAGATACGAAGATCGCCGCTGAGCAGCGGGTTCGCCGCGTCGATCATGGTTCGGACGCGGTCAAGACTCCGCGGACGCCCGGACGACGCCGAGGATCTCCGCGCCGAAGCGTTCGAGCTTCGTCGCGCCGATGCCGGAGATCGACACCAGCGCCGCCTCGTCGGCCGGGCGCTGCTCGGCGATGGCCATCAGCGTGGCGTCCGTGAACACCACGAACGTCGGCACCTTGAGCTCGCGCGCCCGGTCGCCGCGCCACGTCTTCAGCCGCTCCAGCAGGCCCTCATCCACTGTGGACGGGCATCGCCCGCAGCGGCCCAGCTTGATGTCGATGGTCTCCAGCAGCGGCCCGCCGCAGACGCGGCAGCGCGTCTTGACCGGCGACGCCGGCTTTTGCTGGGACCGCGCGGCCCTGGCGGCCGGGTGGTCCTCCGGGACCAGGCCGTAGAGGAACCGGCTGCGCCGCCGGTTGCGCCGCGCGCCCGGTGTGCGGGCCAGCGCCCAGGACAGCCACAGGTGCTCGCGGGCCCGGGTGACGCCGACGTAGAACAACCGCCGCTCCTCCTCGATCGCCGCTTCGTCGTCGCCGGCGTGCAGGATCGGCATCGTGCCCTCGGCGAGGCCGACGAGGAACACCGCGTCCCACTCCAGGCCCTTCGCCGCGTGCAGCGACGCCAGCGTCACGCCCTCGACCGTCGGCGGGTGCTGGGCGGCGGCGCGCTGGTCGAGCTCGGCGCAGAAGCGGGGCAGGTCCGCGTCCGCGACCGTCGAAGCGAGCTCTTCGGCCAGTTCGACGATCGCCAGGAGCGCGTCCCAGCGTTCCTTCGCCGCGCCGCCGGCCGGCGGCGACTCGGTCAGGCCGACCCGGGCGAGCACCGAACGCACCGTCGTGACCAGGTCGGAGCTGCCGTCACCGCTCGCCATCCGCAGCGCGGACATCGCCTGCCGGACCTCCGTCCGGTTGAAGAACCGCTCGCCGCCGCGGACCAGGTACGGGATGCCGGCCTCGGCCAGCGCCGACTCGTAGGCCTCGGACTGGGCGTTCACCCGGTAGAGGATCGCGATCTCGCTCGCCGAGACGCCGCCGTCGAGCAGCTCGCGCACCCGGCGGGCGACGGCCCCGGCCTCGACCGCCTCGTCGTCGAACTCGGCGAAGCGCGGCTCCGGCCCCGGCGGCCGCTGTCCGATCAGCTTCAGCCGCGAGCCCGCCGGCCGTCCCCGCGCCGCGCCGATCACCCGGTTGGCCAGCGCGACGACCTCGGGCGTCGACCGGTAGTCGCGCTCGAGGCGGACGACGGTGGCATCCGGGTAGCGCCGGGTGAACTCCAGCAGCGGCCGCGGCGACGCACCGCCGAAGGAGTAGATGGTCTGGTTGGCGTCGCCGACGACGGTCAGGTCGTCGCGGCCGCCGAGCCACGCGTCGAGCAGGCGCTGCTGCAGCGGCGTGACGTCCTGGTACTCGTCGACGACGAAGCAGCGGTAACGCTCCCGGAACTCTTCGGCGACGGCGCCGTGCTCCTCGAGCACCGCGGTCGTGTGCAGCAGGAGGTCGTCGAAGTCGAGCACCTGCGCGGCGTTCTTCAGTTCTTCGTAGGTGCGGTACACCTCGGCGACCTGCGCCGCCGGCGCCGGGATGTCCCGCTGGGCGCGCGCGGTGACGGCCGGGTAGTCGTCCGGGCTGATCAGCGACGCCTTCGCCCACTCGATCTCGCTCGCCAGGTCACGCAGGATCTCGACCTCGGTGCCGAGCTTGGCCCGGTTCGCGGCCTGGCCGACGTACCGCAGCTTGTTCTCCAGCAGGTCCCACGGCCGGTCGCCGACCACGCGCGGCCAGAAGTACCGCAGCTGCCGGCGGGCGGCGGCGTGGAACGTCAGGGCCTGCGCAGCTTCGACGCCGAGGCCCCGCAGCCGCGTCCGCATCTCCCCCGCGGCCCGCGTCGTGAACGTCACGGCGAGGACCTGACCGGCGGAAACGTGCCCGGACCGGACGAGGTGGGCGATCCGGTGGGTGATCGTGCGGGTCTTGCCCGTGCCGGCGCCGGCGAGCACGCAGACCGGCCCCCGCGGGGCACTGGCGGCGGCGCGCTGCTCGGGGTCGAGGCCATCGAGCAGACGGTTGATGCTCTTGGTGGAAAGTACGCCGGTCACGTCCGGCATCCTCGCAGAGGGGGACGGGGAAACGGGGCAGGGGCACGCGGCCGTATCCTGGTCATATGGCGGGACAGCAGGACAAGGAAGCGGCCAAGCAGGCCAAGAAGGAGAAGCGCGCGGCGAGCAAGGCCCGCCGTGGCCAGCTCTTCGAGGCCTTCAAGATGCAGCGCAAGGAAGACCCGTGGCTCATCCCGTGGATGGCCGGGGCGATCGTCGTCGTCGCGGGCGTCTTGTTCGGGATCGGGTTCTTCTTCCACGCGCAGTGGGTGCTGCTGCCGCTCGGCCTGGTGCTCGGCGCCCTGCTCGCCATGATCATCTTCGGCCGGCGCGTCCAGAAGACGGTCTACTCGAAGGCCGACGGCCAGCCCGGCGCCGCGGCGTGGGCGCTGGAGAACCTCCGCGGCAAGTGGAAGGTGACGCCGACCGTCGCGGCGACGACGCAGCTCGACGCCGTGCACCGCGTGCTCGGCGGCCCGGGCGTGGTGCTCGTCGCCGAAGGCGCGCCGCACCGCGTGAAGACCCTGCTCGCCCAGGAGAAGAAGCGCGTCTCCCGCCTGATCGGCGACACGCCGATCTACGACGTGACGATCGGCCACGAAGACGGCCAGCTCCCGCTGAAGAAGCTCCAGGGCTACCTGATGAAGCTGCCCCGCAACTTGAAGCCGGCCCAGGTCGACGCGCTCGAGGCGAAGCTCGCGGCGCTCGGCAACCGCGGCGCGGCGCTCCCCAAGGGCCCGATGCCGGCCGGCGCGAAGATGCGCAACGTCCAGCGGACCATCCGCCGCCGCTGACCCGCACGCAAGAAAGGCCCCCGTCCGGATCCCGGACGGGGGCCTTTTGTGCACTCGAGTGGCAATTCTGCTGCTCACACCGACTCTGAGCTGCGCAAACTCTGCGGGTGAAGTTCCCGGCCGCCTCGGTACGGTCGATGTCGTGGGGGAATCGACCATGACTGCGAACGACGGCACCGGGTTTCCGCCGACCTGGACCGGATGGGCCAGGGCATCCGCGACTACCTGGACCCGGCGGTGGAGCACTTCCAGCGGGTCAGCTCCGCCGCCGACGAGAGCACCTACGTCGGTAGCCTGCTGGACTCGTCGACAGCGAACGGGACATCGCCCGGGATCTCGCCGCCGTGCTCCTGGCGTACGCCACGATCATGCACAACGCCCGCAAGAACTGGCTCAACCGGGCCGAGGGCCTGGTCAAAGCGGTCCAGAAGAAGCACGACGGCGACGTGAACGCGCTCCTGCAGGTCCTCGTCACGATGGCGGGAGCGGTCTTCGTGGCCGCGGTCGGCGTCGTGGCCGTCCTGGAAGTCGCCGTCGAAACGGGCGTCGAGACCATCAAGCAGGAAATCGGCGGCGACTCCTACGAAGAGATCGCCGATTCGTACTTCGCCGCCTGCCGGGCCCTCCGGCACCAGGTCGACGAGGCGATCGAGCAGGAGGTCGCGAGCCGCCTCACGCCGCTCACCGACGAGCGGCCGGTGCCGCCACTGTCGCCGCTCGACACGTCGACGTTCGAAACGCACCCCCGCGTCCTGGTGCCGCCACACGTGCCGCCCGGCGTCGGCCGGTGGCTGGACCGGCGGGAGGCGAAGGCCGGGCCGTCGAACATCGGCTCCCGGCTGGACTCCTAGCGCATCCGGATCACGACGGTGCCGGTCAGCCGGTCGAGCCAGCTGCGGCCGTCGGCGTTGCGGACCGCCGCCGGGATGAGCACGAACGTCAGCGCGGCCCGGACCAGCGCGCGCACCGGGCCGACCAGCGCGGCGCCGTCGAGGCGGGCGACGCGGATGCCGACGGCGGCCATCCCGGGGGTGAAGCCGAAGAACCCGGCCGAGATGACCGAGATGACCGCCCACACGCCGCCGGACCAGAGGTTGAACTGCTGCATCGCGGCCGGATCCCGCAGGCTGGGGTGCAGGAAGATGGCCGTGACCAGGGCCGCGACCACGAGGTCGACGATCAGCCCGAGCAGCCGCGCGCCCCCGCTCGCCGCCGAGCCGACGCCCGATTCGGGCAAACCGAACTTCTCGCCCGGCCACCGCGAGCCGTGTTGATCAGTGTCCTGACCGCCGTCGCCGGTGCCGGGTAGCCATTCGCCGGTCCATCTCGCCACCCGTCTAGGGTATGCCGGTGGCGTGGAGCACATCCGACCTGGTCGGATACCCGATATCGACCACCCGTTAACACCGGCGAAACATACGGGTGACGGTCGGGCAACACCGCACTTTTAGCGTGAGCCGAAGAGAGCACTGCCGTACGAGCTCGAACGAGAAGGAGTCACCGAGGGTGCCCACTACTCCAGACGACATCCAGCGCCTCATCGCCGACGAGGACGTCGAAGTCATCGACGTCCAGTTCTGCGACCTGCCCGGCGTGATGCAGCACTTCACGGTCCCCGCGAAGGCCTTCACCGAAGAGGCCTACGAAGAGGGTCTCGCGTTCGACGGCTCCTCGGTGCGCGGCTTCCAGTCCATCCACGAGTCCGACATGCTGCTGCTGCCGGACGCGGCGACCGCGCGGATCGACCCCTTCCGCAAGGCGAAGACGCTCGCCCTCAACTTCTTCGTGCACGACCCCTTCACCCGTGAGGCGTACAGCCGCGACCCGCGCAACATCGCGCGCAAGGCCGAGCAGTACATCGCCGAGTACGGCGTCGCCGACAACGTCTACTTCGGTCCCGAAGCCGAGTTCTACATCTTCGACTCGATCCGCTTCGACTCCGCCGAGCACGCCTCCTTCCACGAGATCGACTCCGTCGAGGGCTGGTGGAACACGGGCGCCGACGAGGTCGGTGGCAACCAGGGCTACAAGACGAAGTTCAAGGGCGGCTACTTCCCGGTCCCGCCGGTCGACCACTTCGCCGACCTGCGCGACGACATCGTCCGCAACCTCCAGGGCTCCGGTTTCGAGATCGAGCGCGCGCACCACGAGGTGGGCACCGCCGGCCAGACCGAGATCAACTACAAGTTCAACACGCTGCTGCACGCCGCGGACGACCTGCAGCTGTTCAAGTACATCGTGAAGAACACGGTGTTCGCCGCGGGCAAGACGGCCACGTTCATGCCGAAGCCCCTCGCCGGCGACAACGGCTCGGGCATGCACTGCCACCAGTCGCTGTGGAAGGACGGCCAGCCGCTGTTCCACGACGAGTCGGGCTACGCCGGCCTGTCGGACACCGCGCGCCACTACATCGGCGGCCTGCTCAAGCACGCCCCGAGCCTGCTGGCCTTCACGAACCCGACGGTGAACTCCTACCACCGCCTGGTCCCGGGCTTCGAGGCGCCGGTTTCGCTGGTCTACTCGCAGCGCAACCGCTCGGCCTGCGTCCGCATCCCGATCACGGGCAACAACCCGAAGGCCAAGCGCGCCGAGTTCCGCTGCCCGGACTCGTCGGGCAACCCGTACCTGGCGTTCTCGGCGATGATGATGGCCGGCCTCGACGGCATCCGGAACAAGATCGAGCCGCCGGAGCCGATCGACAAGGACCTCTACGAGCTCCCGCCCGAGGAGGCCAAGGACGTCAAGCTGGTCCCGGGCGACCTGGGCACAGTCCTGAACACGCTCGAGGCGGACCACGACTACCTCCTCGAGGGCGGCGTGTTCACCCCGGACGTGATCGAGACGTGGATCTCGTACAAGCGCGAGAACGAGATCGACCCGCTGCGCCTGCGCCCGCACCCGTACGAGTTCTCCCTGTACTACGACGTGTGATCCGGTAGCAGAACGGCCCCCGAACACGCCGGCGGTGAGGTGCGAAGAGCCCTCGCCGCCGGCGTTTCTCGTGTCACTCCGACGGCGACAGCAGCTTCATGTCCGCGCCCGCCGCCTCAAAGCGGGCGCGCGGGTCCTCGACCAGCTTGCGGCGCTCCAGGTCCATCAGCCCCAGCGTGCAGGTGATCTCCGCCGCCAGGGTGCCGTCCAGCTTGAGGATGTTCGAATCCATCCGGAACGTCTTGCCGCGGCCGAACTTGGCCTCGCACGTCACCTCGACCTCGTCGCCCGCGCGCAGCTCGCGGCGGAACACCACGTGCGTCTCCAGCAGCACCGCCGCCACACCCGGAAGCCCCTTCAGCGCACCCGACGCTTCGAGCAGCTCCAGGCGGGAGACCTCGCCGTACGAGTGGTACACGGCGTGGTTGAGGTGGCCCAAGGTGTCCAGCTCGTAGTGCCGGACCTTGATCCGGGTCCGGAACGGCTCGCGATCGGTCACCGGCCCACTGTAGGTCAGGCCTCGTAGAACAGGTGCTCCACCACCGCGTGCGCCCGCCGGGTGATGCGGCGGTACGTGTCGAGGAACTCGCCAGGGTCGTCGCCCGCCGACTGGCCGAGGACGCGGGCCACCGCGGTCAGGTCGCGGCCCGAGCCCGGCACCTGGTCGACCGCCTTGCCGCGCACCAGCATCCCCGCGTTGCGCACCCGGGTCGCCAGCAGCCACGCCTCGGTCAGCGAGTCCGCTTCCGGCTGCTCGGCCAGGCCCGCTTCCGGGAGCACCGCCAGCGCGTCGAGCGTCGACGTCGTCTGCAGGCCTTCGACCTCGTGGGCGTGCTGGAGCTGCAGCAGCTGCACCGTCCACTCGACGTCGGCGAGGCCGCCGCGGCCGAGTTTCGTGTGCAATGTCGCGTCGGCGCCGCGCGGCATCCGCTCCGTCTCGACGCGCGCCTTGATGCGGCGGATTTCCCGCGCCTGCGTCCCGTCCAGCCCCTTCCCGGGGTAGCGGATCGGGTCGATCATCGCGATGAACCGCTCGCCGAGTTCGTCGTCGCCGGCGACGAACCGGGCCCGCAACAGCGCCTGCGCCTCCCACACCTCACCCCACCGCGCGTAGTAGGCGCGATACGACTCCAACGTCCGGACCAGCGGCCCGCTCCGGCCCTCCGGCCGCAGGTCGGCGTCGACCTCCAGCGCCGGGTCCGAACTCGGCGCACCCAGCATCTTCCGGACGGTCTCCGCGACCGACGAAGCGAACTTCACGGCGTCGGCGTCCGAAACCCCTTCGGACGGCTCGCAGACGAAGAGCACGTCGGCGTCGGAGCCGTAGCCGAGTTCGGCACCCCCGAGCCGGCCCATCCCGATGACGGCGATGCGGGCCGGCGTCCGGCCGAGCTCGGCCTGCCGCTGCCGGAACGCCGCGGCCAGCGCGCCCTGCAGCACGGCCACCCAGACGCTCGAAAGCGCTTCGCAGACCTCGGGCACGTCGAGCAGCCCGAGCAGATCCGCGCAGGCGATGCGCAGGAGTTCGTGCCGCCGCAGCGAACGCGCGGCGGCGACGGCGGCGTTCAACCCGGGCTGACGCCGGACCGCGGCCCGCAGCGACGTCGCCACCTCGGCGGGCGTGCGGCCCAGCAGCCGGGCCGGGTCGCCGAGCAGCTGCAGCACCTCCGGCGCGCGGACCAGCAGGTCGGGCACCAGCCGCGACGTCCCCAGCAGGAAGGCCAGGTTCTCCACGACCGTGCCCTCGTCGCGCAGCACCCGCAGGTACCACGGGGTGTCTTCGAGCGCCTCGGACACCTTCCGGTACGACAGCAGCCCGCCGTCGGGGTCCGGCGTGTCGGCGAAGAGGTCGAGCAGCACCGGCAGCAGCGCCTGCTGGATCGCGGCGCGCCGCGAGACGCCCGCGGTGAGGGTCTTGATGTGCTGGAGCGCGCCGTCGGGCGCGGTGTAGCCGAGCGCGGCCAGGCGGCTGGCGGCCTGCTTCGTCGTCAGGCGCAGCGCCTCGGTCGGCACGTTCGCGACGGACTGCAGCAGCGGCCGGTAGAAGATCTTCTCGTGCAGACGGCGGATTCCCTTGCCGTGCCGCCGGAACTCCGCGAGCAGCGACTCGCCCTGGCTCTTGCCGCCGGCCGCCTTGATCCCGCTCGCCCTGGCGAGGATGCGCAGCTCGGCGGTGTCCGACGACGCGGGGAACAGGTGCGTGCGGCGCATCCGCCGCAGCTGCAGCCGGTGCTCGATCATCCGCAGGAACTCGTACGACGCACCCAGCTCCGCGGCGTCCTGACGACCGACGTAACCGCCTTCACCGAGGGCCGCAAGCGCGTCCATAGTGGACGGTGAGCGCAGGTCCGCATCGACCCGGCCGTGCACGAGCTGCAGCAGCTGCACCGCGAATTCGACGTCGCGCAGGCCACCGCGGCCCAGTTTCAGCTCGCGTTCGGCGTGCTCGGACGGCACGTGGCCCTCGACCCGGCGGCGCATCTGCTGCACCTCGGCGACGAAGTTCTCCCGGTCGGCCGCCGACCACACCAGCGGCGCCACCATTTCGGCGTACTGACGGCCAAGCTCGGCGTCGCCCGCCACCGGACGCGCCTTGAGCAGCGCCTGGAACTCCCAGGTCTTGGCCCACTTCTGGTAGTAGCCGTGGTGGCCCTCCAGCGTGCGGACGAGCGCGCCGGCCTTGCCCTCGGGACGCAACGCCGCGTCGACCTCGAAGCACGCCTTGTCGACAACGCGCATCATCGTGCTGGCCAGCCGCGTCGCGAGGCCGAGGTCGCCCTCTCCGACGAAGATGACGTCGACGTCGCTGACGTAGTTGAGCTCCCGCCCGCCGCACTTGCCCATCGCGATGATCGCCAAGGTGCCTTCGGCGGGCGCGCCGGCTTCGGCCTCGGCGACGAGCAGCCCGGCGGCCAGCGCGGCCTCGGCGAGCTCCGTCAGCTGCGCCGCGACCTCGGCGTAGCTGGGGTGCTCGAGCCCGTCCTCGACGACGTGCCCGAGGTCGGCGGCGGCGATGCCGAGCAGCTGGCCGCGATAGGCGACCTTGAGGGCGTGTTCGGCTTTGCGCCCGGTGAGCACCGAACCGTCGTCGGCCAGCAGCGCCGTGCGCAAGGCCTCGCGGTAGCAGGCGGAGTCGGTGCACTTGTCCCCGATGAGCGAGCGCCACTGGCCCGGGTTGGCGGCGAGGAAGTCCGCGAGCGCGCTCGACGTCCCGAGCACGCTGAGGAAGCGGCCGCGGAACGTCCGGTGGGTGCGGAGCTGCGCTTCGAGGGCGGCCCACTCGGCGGCGTCGGCCTCGCGGATCCGGTCCAGGCCACGCAGGGCGAGGTCCGGGTCGGCGGTGCGGGACAACGCCGCGAGCACGTCGGCGGCGGGCTCGACCGGGCCGGCGTCGGACCACCAGCCGGCCGCGCGCAACTGACCCTCGGCACGGGAATCGGTGAAGCCGTACCTCGCCGCCGAAGCGGTCGTTCGCGCGCGGTCTGCCATCACCGACCACCGTAGCCGGGGAACCCGGCTCAGGCGGCGAGCCGGCCCGGCTCGGTAACAGCCGGCGTCGGCTCGGGGACCTGGAAGCTGTGCGCGGTGACGGGGTGGCGTCGCGAGAGGAGGTAGATGCCGAGGCCCACGCCGATCCCGACGACGCCGACGGCGACCGTGCCCGCGCTGCCCAGCGACGCGACCTTGCCGGAAATCGCGCCGACGATCGCGGCCGCGGGCAGGGTGAACAGCCACGCGACGACCATCCGGCCGGCCATCCGCCAGCGGACCGGCGCGTCGCGGCGGCCGACGCCCGAGCCGACGATCCCGCCGGAGCAGACGTGCGTCGTCGACAGCGGGAAGCCCAGCCGCGACGACACCAGGATGACCAGCGCCGAGCTCGTCTGGGCGGCGAAGCCCTGCGGGCCCTCGATGTCGGTCAGGCCCTTGCCCAGGGTGTGGGTGATGCGCCAGCCGCCGAGGTAGGTGCCGAGGGCGAGCGCGCACGCGGCACTGATGATCACCCAGACGGGTGGCGACGAGCCCGCCGGGAGGCTGCCGGCGGTGACGAGCGTGAGCGTGATGACGCCCATCGTCTTCTGCGCGTCGTTGGTGCCGTGGGCGAGCGAGACCAGCGAGGCCGAGACGATCTGGCCGACCTTGAACCCGCGCGTGGCCGGCCGGCCGCGCACCAGGAAGCGGTAGACCAGGTAAGTGGCGGCCATCGCGACGAGCCCGGCGATGACCGGGCTGGCCGCGGCCGGGATGAGGACCTTCTCGACGATCTTTCCGAAGTGGACCGAGCCGGCGCCCGCGGAGATCCAGGTGGCGCCGATCAGGCCGCCGAAGACGATCGCCGGGCCGATCTTGGTGTCGTCCACCAGGCGCTGGAGATCGTCTTGGCGACCTCGACCGACAGGAACGCGCCGACCAGGTTCAACACCGCCGAGATCGCGACGGCCACGCGGGTTCTGAGGGCCCCGGTGGCGATCGACGTGGCCATCGAGTTCGCGGTGTCGTGGAACCCGTTCGTGAAATCGAAAATGAGGGCCGTGATGACGACGACCACGACCAGCAACGAGGGTTGCACCCCGACCTCCGCACCCTTGTGGGGACTTCTCCCGCAAGGTCCCTGACGGGTAAGCCTGGCGTTAACACGACGTTGCTGGTTGTGACCTCTGTCGTTAAGCCAGCGGCAATGTGCGATTCCCCGCCACCGCGGGCGCGAGCTCACCGGCGGCGAGTTTGACGAACCGGTGTGCGAAGGGGCGCCAGGTCTCGTCGATGTCGGCGTGCACGGTGACCAACGCTTCGTGCTCCAGTGCGCCCGGCCGGGCGAATTCGGCTTCGTCGGGGCATTCCGCGGCCCAGCTCTCGACGACCTCGGGCGTCGTCTCGATGTGGAACTGCACACCGTAGACACATCGCCCGAGCCGGTAGGCCTGGTGCGTGTAGCGCGGCGAAGAGGCGAGGAGTTCGGCACCGGGCGGGAGCCGGGTGATGGCGTCGGTGTGGAACTGGAGGACGTCCTGCACGAGCGGCAGGTCGGCGAACAGCGGGTCGGTCCACGCCGCGTCCTTCTTGCTGACGAGGTGCGGACCGACCTCCGGCCCATCGGGAGCGACCTCGACGCGGCCACCGGTCGCGACGGCCAGCAGCTGGGCGCCGAGGCAGATCCCGAGGGTGGGCAGGTTCTTCGCCGCCGCCTTGGACAGCAGCCGCCGGACGTCGGCGAGCCACGGGTGCTTGGCGTCGTCTTCCGCGGCCATCCCGCCGCCGAGGCAGACGACGGCCTGGTAGCCGTCGAGCTCGGGGAGGTCTTGCTCCGGCAGCAGGCGGACGTCGAGTTCCGCGCCGGCCTCGGTCAGCCAGTCGCCGAGGGGGCCCAGCGGGTCCGACGCGTCCGGCTGGATGATCAGGATTCGGGTCACGTTGTCCAGGGTAGGTCAGCAGGCACAGCGCATTCCTCCGGCTTTGTCGCCCTCGACCGGGTAGCCGGCGGCGATCCAGCCGGCGATGCCGCCGGAGAGCCGTTTCACCTTGAAGCCGAGCTCGGCGAGCTTGAGCGCGCCCTTCGTGGCGGCGTTGCAGACGGTGCTTTCGCAGTAGCAGACGTACACGAGGTTCCGGTCGAGGTGCGCGGTCGTCTCGGGCGTCAGGTCGCGGTAGGGCAGGTTGATGGCGCCGGGGATGCGGGCGTGGGCGAAGGCTTCGGGCGCCCGCGTCTCGACGACGACGTAGCCGTCGGTGCGGCCGGCTTCGAGGTCCTGGACGAGATCGTCGGGATCGACCTCGAAGCCGAGTTCGGCGCTGAAGTATTCGACGGCTGCTTCGGGCGCTGCGGCAGGGAAGGCGAGCGTGCGTGTCATGGGGTAAATCCTGCTGGCGCAGGCGGTTTCCGGACAGGGCAGAATCGGGGTGGAAGCCCGGGTCGACCGGGGATTTCTGTGTCTTGGCCCTGCGAGCCCGGGAGAGTTGCGGTGGACCACCTCGACGACGTCGACTGGCGCCTGCTGGAGCTCCTGCAGGCCGACGGGCGCTTGAGTTTTACGGAGCTGGGACGCCGGGTATCGCTGTCCGGCTCGGCGGTGACGGAGCGCGTCCGCCGTCTCGAGGAGCGCGGGGTGATCACGGGCTACGCGGCGAACGTCGACACGACGAAGCTGGGGCTGCCGATCGAGGCATTGGTGCGGGCCCGGGTCCGGAGTCTCGACACGCCCCGGTTCCGGACGGCGGTCCTGCCGCTGGCCCAGGTGGTGGCGGCGGACCACGTCACGGGTGAGGAGTGCTGGATCCTGCGGGTTCTGTGCCGGGATACGGCAGAGCTCGAGGAGCTGGTCGAGAAGGTGCAGCGGTACGGGGAGACGACGACGTCACTGGTGTTGTCGTCCCCGTTGAGGAGGCGGCCGCCGGCTCGGCCGGGAGCGAGGTGAGGCATCGCGCGTGAGCCGGGCGGCTTCATGCGTGACTGGAGGGGCATCTCGCGTGATCAGGAGGTCGACACGCGTGATTGGGGGGGGGTCGACACGGCAGGTAGTCCTGGGAATAGGAAAAGGGGCCTGGGCCGGGAGACTTGCGTCTCTACCGGGCCCAGGCCCCTTTTCCATGTTGAGTTCGGCGGTGTCCTACTCTCCCACAACCCTTCGGTTGCAGTACCATCGGCGCTGTCAGGCTTAGCTTC